>CAYRZY010000039.1:9173-16701 GCA_964428855.1 uncultured Flavobacteriaceae bacterium | reverse complement strand
TTTCTTCTAAATTGGCAAATCAGATATTAGGGAATGACATTAATAATGCAGTTTTAGAAATAACACAAGGTAATTGTAGTTTTATTTTTCAGACGAAGAGTGTAATTTGTATCACAGGTGCTGATTGTAGTCCAAGACTAAATACTACCATAATAGCGTTAAATACTGCTATTCATGTGTTGGAGAATGATATTTTATCTTTTAAGAATCCTGTTTATGGTATTAGATCATATTTTGCTGTTTCTGGTGGGTTTCAAACGGAATCCATTTTAAATAGTAGAAGCTATTTTAATGGTATAACACCAACGATAAGAATTGAAAAAGGAGATTCTATCTCTATCTCAGAGTTTAATTCTAAAACTACCAATACTTTTGCTACAGTTAAAATTAATAAAACTCATTTTGAAGTAAAAAAGATTAAAGCCTATAAAGGTCCAGAATATGAATTGTTGAGTAACACTCAAAAAGAGCAATTGCAAAAGTATCTATTTACCATTTCTAAAGATAATAATAGAATGGGGTACCGTTTAAAAGAAAGTATTCCAAATAGGTTAGAATCAATACTTACTTCTGCTGTATTACCAGGTACAGTACAGCTTACTCCATCTGGTAAGCTTATTGTTTTAATGAGAGATTGTCAAGTGACAGGTGGTTATCCTAGAGTATTGCAATTGACTGAAACTGCTATTAATCAATTGGCTCAAAAAACTACAGGAGCTACTTTTGAGTTTCTTATCACCTGAGTTCAATCTTAGGTTTATAGTTTAGTTATGGTGAATTTTTCTAAATCTAGTTTTAATTGACTTGCATTTTTAAAATGTATACCATGAATTCCTAATTTTTCAGCAGTGGTTATATTGTTAAGGTTATCATCAATAAAAATTGTTTTTTCAGGAGTAATTTGATATCGATCTAAAATAATTTCATAGATTTTAGAAAAAGGTTTTCTAGTTTTTTCTTCACCAGAAACTACAATACCTTTAAAATGTTGTAGAAAAGCATAACGTTTTAAGGCTATCGGAAAGGTTTCAGCACTCCAATTGGTCAAAGCGTATAAGTTACAGGTATTGGCTGTGTTTAAATTGTTGAGAATATTTACGGTTTCTTGTATGGGTCCGCCAAGCATACCTTCCCATTGATTGGAATAAATTTCAATCCACTCTTTATATTTAGGATGTTGTTTAACTAGTGAACCTGTTGCTTCTTGCCATGTTCTACCAGCATCTTGCTCCATATTCCATTCCATTGTGCAAATGGTATTTAAAAACCAATTTACTTTTTCTTCATCTCCATTAAAAACGTTACGATAAACATACTTTGGGTTCCAATCGATAAGAACCCCTCCTAAATCAAATATTATGGTGTCTATTTTAGTCATGTTTTGTTATTAAGTGATTTGAATTGAGAAGCTATTTAGAATATGATTAACTAATCCTGAATATTGAACACTGTTTACTCCCTTTGCCCAGCAGCCATTAAAAATGCTTTTAAAAAGCCATCTAATTCTCCATTCATTACGGCATCAACATTACCAGTTTCATGTGCGGTTCTAACATCTTTCACCAACTTATAAGGATGCATTACATAGTTTCTAATCTGGCTTCCCCATTCATTTTTCATTTTTCCTGCTTCAATATTAGCTCTAGCTTCTTGCTGCTTTTTAAGTTCGATTTCATACAATTGAGACTTTAACATTTTCAAGGCTGTTGCTCTATTTTCGTGCTGTGATCTTGAGTTAGAACAAGATATTTGAATTCCTGTGGGTTTGTGAGTTAATTGCACCTTGGTTTCTACTTTATTGACGTTTTGTCCACCCGCTCCACTTGATCTAGCAGTAGTAATTTCTATGTCAGCAGGGTTAACGTCAATTTCAATAGAATCATCTGCTAGTGGATAAACATAAACTGAAGCAAATGAGGTATGTCGTTTGGCATTGCTATCAAATGGCGAAATCCTAACCAATCGATGTACACCGTTTTCACCTTTTAGCCATCCAAAAGAATAATCACCTTCAAATTCTAGAGTAACGGTTTTTACACCAGCTACATCACCACCTTGATAGTTGAGTTCTTTGATTTTATAACCTCTTTTTTCTGCCCACATCATATACATACGCATCAGCATTTCTGCCCAATCACAACTTTCTGTACCTCCTGCACCAGCAGTAATTTGTATCACAGCACTTAAACTATCACCTTCTTCAGATAGCATATTTCTAAACTCAATATCCTCTAAAAAAAGAATGGTTTTATCGTACTGTTCTTGAAGTTCTTGTTCAGAAACTTCCTCTTCCTTGTAGAAATCATATAAAACAGTTAAATCTTCGTTTAATAAAATGACAGCATTGTAGTCTTCAACCCATTTCTTTTTAAAACGGATGGCTTTCATTAAAATTTCTGCCTCTTTTGGCTTGTTCCAAAAATCAGGATTAGAAGCTATTTCCTCTTCATTTGTAATTTCAATCAGCTTTTGCTCTATATGTAAGTAGCCTGTGAGCTTATCAATACGTTCTGAAATGCTTTTTAATGTTTCTTGTGTAATCATTCAAATACAAAAATAAACTAAATAATCTTCAAGTGTCAATTTGTTATCTTATTTTTATGCTTATTTTTTAATAATTAGGACTAAAATAGATGAACATAAATTTATTAAGTGATACAGTAACCAAACCTACAAAAGGCATGCTAGAGGCAATGTTTAATGCTAAGGTAGGCGATGATGTTTTTAATGCAGATCCAACAGTTCATAAATTACAAGAAAAAATGGCCACTCTTTTTGGTAAAGAAGCTGCTTTGTTTTTTCCTTCTGGTACTATGGCTAATCAAGCTGCGATTAAATTACATACACAGCCAGGCGATCAAATGATTTGCGATAAATGGGCACATGTTTATAATTTTGAAGGTGGCGGAGCTGCAGTTAATTCTGGAGTTACATCTGCGTTGATAGATGGTGATAGAGGTGTGTTTACTGCAGATCAGGTACAACAATTTATAAATCCTTATGACATCCATTATGTGAAATCTAGATTGGTTTGTGTAGAAAACACAACCAATAAAGGTGGTGGTGCTTGTTGGGATTTGAATGAACTTAAAAAGATAAAACAAGTATGTATTGAAAATAAATTGGCTTATCATATGGATGGAGCCAGATTATTTAATGCTTTGATTGCTAAAAATGAGCAACCAAAACAATATGGAGAATTGTTCGATACCATTTCTATTTGTTTGTCAAAAGGATTAGGATGCCCAGTCGGTTCTATTTTATTAGGAACAAAAGAGCATATTGCAAAGGCATTGCGTATTCGAAAACTCTTAGGCGGAGCAATGCGTCAAGTTGGTTATTTGGCTGCTGCAGGAATTTACGCCTTAGACAATCATGTTGAGCGTTTGGCTGAAGATCATAAAAACGCAAAAAATATAGCGGCTATTTTAAAAGCGGCATCGTATATTAAAAAGGTAGAACCAGTTGAAACGAATATTGTTATTTTTTATACCAATGATGCTATTGATGATGTAGATTTTGTAAATAACTTAAAAAGTAAAGGTATTTTAATTACAGGAATGGGTCAAGGTAAGTTACGTATGGTCTTTCATTTAGATATTACAAATCAAATGTTTGAAAAATTGACAGATATCTTATGTGATTTAAAGTTTTAAATGAACAGATAAGATTGTCAAATAATGAGAATTCTAAAAAGAAATGTATGTTATTCCTGCATAGGTAGCAATCCATTGAATTCAAGAGACTTGTTGAATTATAGTTGGTAAAGGTTAGAATTTGATATTAGTTAAAATCCTTTCCATTGAGAAATCTCTATATTTCACCTAAGCTATAACTAAAGGAATCATTATACGTGTTATGAATAATCCTAAATTTTATGACTCTATAGGATTCATATGTTTGTAAAAGTAAATTATATCGAGTAAATTCGACTCCTTCGGAGTCGTACCTAATACGCATAACATCATATTTATAAACATTAAATCCCTATAAGATTTTACAATAATTAAGTTAACACTTATGCGACATTTTAGGATTAAAAGTAAAACCTAAATATAGGAGAGAAAGCAGAAGCATAAATACTTTTATTCTCATCATATAATACGTCATACCTTAGTCCAGCAGAAAAAGACCCAACACGATAGGCAGCTCCTATATACAAAGCAGGATAATCAGAGTTAGATTTTAAAGCACCAAATTTCTGATTTACAAATAAATGTTCAAACTCAGCTGAAAGCTGAAATTGTTCAAACGGATTGTATAAAGAAAGTACACTTGCCCCGAAAACATTTGATTTTAAATCTCCATTTTTAGAATATAAATAACTAGCTCCTATACCTAAAGAGAATTTGGGGTTAAAATTATAAATTGCACTAGGTGCTACAGAAATAGTAGTTCTATTAGAACCAAATCCAAAGCCTAAACCACCACCAAATTGTACATCATCCCAAAATGAAGGTTGACTGTCAATTGCTTGGGAAAACCCTGTTAAACTGATTAAAAATAAAATGGAGATGATTAAATTTTTCATAATAAGTTGATTTTAATGACGAAAATAAGCAAATATTTCTGAAATTTGAACAGTTTGATGTAATTCTCAATAATTTAGACTTTTAATCCTTAGAAAACAAAACCAATGAAAATACTATTTACTTTCTTAGCTACATGTATTATAACAACAGTTTATACTCAAAGTGATTTTGCAAAAATTTTGACTGAAATAGCTATTGCTCCTTCGGCTGAAAATATTGAAAAAGACATTCGCACTTTGGTTGGTTTTGGCACACGCCACACCCTGTCAGATACAATTTCTACGACTAGAGGTATAGGTGCTGCACGACGCTGGATCAAATCTGAATTTGAGGTGATTTCAACCAATTGTGACAATTGTTTAGAGGTAAGTTATCAGCGTAATTTAGTTCCGAAAAACGACAGAAGAATAATCAAGGATACTTGGGTGGTTAATGTATTGGCTATTCAGCGAGGTAAAACCTATCCAAATAAATATGTAATTATGTCAGGTGATATTGACTCTAGAGTTACTGATCCGAATAATTTCACTTCAGATGCACCGGGAGCAAATGATAATGCATCAGGTATGGCAGGTACAATAGAAGCTGCTAGAGTATTGAGTAAATATGAGTTTCCTGTATCAATAATTTATGTTGGACTTTCTGGAGAAGAACAGGGCTTGTATGGAGGACAGCATATGGCAAAAGTTGCTAAAGAACAAGGTTGGGATATAGTAGGTGTATTGAATAATGATATGATTGGTAATATTAAAGGGATTGATGGTGTGATTGATAATAGTACATTTCGTGTTTTTTCAGAAGCCATTTCTATGGATGTTACAGAAAAACAAAGAAAAGCGATGCGTTATTATGGAGGCGAAGTAGATAGTCCGTCGCGTCAATTAGCACGTTATATAGATAAATTAACAAATGATTATATGACAAATTTAGATGCCATCATGATTTATAGATTGGATCGATTTGGTAGAGGAGGTCATCACAGACCTTTTAACGATGCAGGTTTTACAGGAGTCCGTATTATGGAAACCCATGAAAATTATAATGAACAACATCAAGATATAAGAACTGAAAACAGCATTAATTATGGTGATGTCATTACATCAGTTAATTTTGATTATGTGGCAAAACTTACCGCAGTAAATGCATTGACGTTAGCATCTTTAGCTGCTGCACCACCAGCACCTAAAAATGTTATGATTGGCGGTGCAGTACAACCCTCAACACAATTAAAATGGGATGCTGTCAAAGATACCAATGTAATTGGTTATAAAATTTACTGGAGAGACACCACGTCACCGCAGTGGCAACATAGCCGATTTGTAGGTAAGTTAACAGATTACACGCTCAAAAATATTGTTATTGATAATTATCTGTTTGGAGTTGTGTCTGTTGGTAAAAACGGTGCGGAGAGTTTGGTTCAATTCCCTAGAAAGTTGATACCAAGAAACTAATACTTAGTTGATATTTGATTTAGTAAAATAGAGTTAATGTTAAAGTTTTCTTAAGCCTGTAATTATTTCAGCAATCAATCGTCTTATCATTAAAACAAATTGATGTTTAAAAAAAGTATATTTTTTGTATTGGTAATTAGTTTTTTCTCCTGTAATTTATCAGCAGATAAAAGTAAAGAAATTTCAAGTTTAATTATGAATGAAAAAATTATGGAAGGATTAGAATTGGCAACTTTTGCTAATGGATGTTTTTGGTGTTCAGAAGCCATTTTTCAACAGTTAGATGGTGTTAGTGAAGTGGTGTCAGGTTATGCTGGAGGTACAGTTAAAAAACCTACGTATAAAGAAGTTGTTACAGGAAACACGAATCATGCAGAGGTGATTAGAATTACTTTTGACCCAAAAATAATTAACTATAGAGAGCTGTTAGAAGTCTTTTTTAGTACACATGATCCTACCACATTAAATAGGCAAGGAGCAGACGTAGGCACGCAATACCGATCAGCTATTTTTTATCATAGTGAGTTTCAAAAAGTTGTGGCAGAAAAAGTGATAAAAGAGTTAGAAGAAGAAGGAGTTTTTGACAATGCAATTGTAACAGAAATAACACAAATTCAAAATTATTATCCTGCAGAGAACTATCATCAAGATTATTATAAGAATAATAAAAATCAAGGATATTGTCGTGCGGTGATTAATCCTAAATTAGAAAAATTCAGAAAGAAATTTAAAAATAAGCTTAGAAAAGAATAAAACTTTGGTTGGTTTTTGGTTTGGAAGATTTGTCGATACTTATTTTGGCAAATCTTCTTTTTGTTTAAAATGAGTTTGATACGATATTTTTGTTCCATAATTTCCTTACCTTTCCGTTTTAAAATACAGCACATGCCTTATAAAAAGTTTGAAGAGTATAATATTGAAGTAACTGAAGATATCAAGATTAAGTACCAATCTATTATTGAAAGTATTGGTGAGGATATTGAAAGAGAGGGTTTGTTAAAAACCCCTGAAAGAGCTTCAAAAGCAATGCAGTATTTAACTTCTGGCTATGAGATGGATGCAGAAGAAATTTTAAAATCCGCTTTATTTGATGAAAGTTATTCTGAAATGGTTATTGTAAAAGATATTGAATTGTATTCTTTATGCGAACATCATATTCTACCTTTTTTTGGTAAAGCTCATATCGCATATATACCTAATGGAAAGATTGTAGGTTTGAGTAAAATTCCTCGTGTGGTTGATGTTTTTGCAAGACGTTTACAAGTTCAAGAACGTTTGACAGATCAAATTGTAAATGCAATTAATAATGTTTTACAACCTCAAGGAGTGGCAGTTGTTATTGAAGCATCTCATATGTGTATGATGATGCGTGGTGTGCAAAAACAGAATTCTGTAACCACTACTTCAGCGTTTAGAGGTACTTTTAAGAATATGGAAACTAGAAATGAGTTTTTAAAATTAATCAGCTCAAAACTATCATAAAAGTTTGGCATTTTTATTGCTATATCCTAGTAAATTAAATGCAATAAAAATGAATACTATAGA
>CAYRZY010000039.1:0-9073 GCA_964428855.1 uncultured Flavobacteriaceae bacterium | reverse complement strand
AGACTACTGGCCTTAAGCCTTTTATTTGATGCTGTTGGAATGCTTTCTTTTGCAATTCCTTTTATAGGAGAATTTAGCGATATCATTTGGGCACCAATATCAGCATTGTTGATCTATAAAATGTTTAAAGGAGCCGAAGGAAGAATCGGAGGTATGATTTCATTTTTTGAAGAAATTATTCCTGGGTTGGACTTCATCCCAACATTCACATTAACATGGATATATAAATATGTGATTAGAAAAGGAAAGATAAAGTTTTGATTGTAAATAGCTAACAATCTTTTGTAAATTGTTAAAATTTTTATATTTTAGAGGTCTATTTGAAAATAATGGTATTTTCAAAAGTTTAATTTAATTAATCAAAAAAATTATGAGTGAATTAGCAGACAAATTAGCCAAATTAAAAGACACAGCAACATCTCAATTAAATGAGTGTGGAGTCTCAAGTATAGATAATAATCTTCTTGATGATTTAGTTGGAAGAATGAAATTGATTGTTGATAATAAAGATGCGATTTTAGTTTCTGGAAAAGATCCAGTTGAATTAGAAACAGTAAGAAAAAACTTTGTTGTTAAAAAATTAGGTGTAGAAGATGCTGACAAAGGTGCTGCGGCTGTTGCAAAAGTTGCAGAAAAAATGTCAGGAATCAGAATGAAAAATAGAGTTGCATTTTATTATTTAGTGCAAAAAGAATTAGGATAAAACTTAAATTCTAAATAAATAAAAGGCTACCTCTCAAAATATTGAGATTGGTAGCTTTTTTTATTTTTTAAATAATTTTCCAAGTCCTAGTCTACTCAACATCTTCTTTTCAAAAGCCCAAAAGAATTTAAATTGTCCGAACAGCCATCCTACTATAGGGAGTGTTGTTTGATAAATAATAAATATTAAGGCTATTCTTACTGGCCAAAATAGCCAAACATTTGTAGTCTCAACTCCTAAGCCAATAAAATACATAGCAGGTTTGGCTATTAATGTAGCAAAAGAACCGTTAATTGAAAATACAATAAATATAGCAACTACTTGCCAATTTGAGGTTAAGTCCCAACTTTTTTTTAATTTTTCCATCGTTTAATTTGGAATGCGAAAGTACAATTTGTATAGAGACTTTTATGTTAAATTGACGTTAGAAAGTAGAAAATTTATTGCATAAAAAAAGGTCAAGTAAAAACAACTCGACCTTAACCTTTCTTTTTGAAAATTTTATTTAAACAAACCTCCTAGTAAACTTCCTAATCCACCACTACTTTTTCCTAAAATCATTCCGGCAACATCATCAATAATACTTCCATCACCGTCAGCATCTAATAAACGAGTTACCATACTTTGTTGATGATCACTTTCTCCACCAAGCATATTGCCAAGTAAGCTACCAATTCCACTTTGGTCAGAAACATTTTGTTGACGTGTTTGTTTGCCTAAGTATCCCATTACAAAAGGAGCAGCAACTTTTAAAATATTCATAGCTGAACCAAGATTTAAACCACTTGATTTACTTACGGCTTGTGCAACATTTTGTTCTCTACCTCCAAATACATGTCCTAAAATTCCAGCACCATCTTGCATTACATCATTATCAATACCACCACCACCTAGGATACTACCAAGATTGTCAAGAATACCACCACCATGTTTTTGGTTACCCAAAGCACTTAATAAGCCTGCAGCTCCTTCAGGTGTTTTTGCATTATTTCTCATTGCACCTAGAATTAAAGGTAATGCAGCACCTAATGCTGTCGTTGTTGTTTTTTTATCGTGACCTAGCTGTTGAGTCGCACCATTGATTAGTGTTTTTCCTATATCACTATTTAATAAATCGAAAATACTTGCCATTTTGTTTGTTTTTGTTAAGTTTAAATTGCGTTACAATATACGATTTAATCCTATAAAATAAAGCTCTTTGTGAGAATATATAAATTGCAGGTCAAACTCATACTTTTGAAAAGAACCACTCCCGAAGCGTAGGTGCACTAATTCCAAAAATCCTAAGGATTTTTATTCGTAAAAATTATTATTTACATTTAACAAAATAATTCGTGTACCTGCTCGTCCGACAGGCGAGTTCGTGGCAAAAACAAACAGAAAGTAAAAGTGTGAGTTTACCCTGATATAAATTGAAGCTAATTTTTTATTTGAACATATTTTTCTATCTTTCAACAAATTTCAAACTCAAATAAATGAAAAAATTAGCACTGCATTGGCAGATATTATTAGGTATGGTATTGGGAGTAGCTGTAGGAGTCTTAATGACAAATTTTGAAGGCGGAAAAGAAATCGTTCAAGATTGGATTAAACCTTTTGGAACTATCTTTATCAACTCTTTAAAGTTAATAGCCATTCCGTTAATTTTAGCGGCATTGATAACAGGTGTTGCCGATTTAAAAGACATTTCTAAGCTGTCTAAAATGGGAGGAAGAACCATAGCAATATATGTTACAACGACTGTAATTGCAGTTTCTATCGGAATATTATTGGTAAATATTGTAAAACCTGGAAATTCTATTACTGAAACTACTCGAATAGAAATGGTTGAGAATTATGGAGGTGACACTACAAAATATAAAGAAGAGGCAAAAAGTCAAAAAGAATCAGGACCATTACAGGCTTTGGTAGATTTGGTTCCTCAAAATATATTTGCTTCTGCTACAAGCAATCGTAATATGTTGCAAGTTATCTTTTTTGCGGTATTTTTTGGCGTTGGATTGATTTTGATTCCTGAAGAAAAAAGTAAAGTTGTAACAGCATTTTTTAGCGGATTTAATGATGTTATCCTTAAAATGGTCGACTTGATTATGTTAGCTGCACCTTATGGTGTGTTTGCTTTATTGGCAGCGTTGGTGGTAGAATCGCCAAGTATTGATTTGTTTAAAGCTTTGGGATGGTACGCTTTAACGGTTGTGGTCGGTTTAATGATAATGATTGTTTTTTATAATATCTTAGTATATGTATTTACAAATAGGAAGCCTAAATTCTTTATGAATGCTATGTCTCCTGCACAATTATTAGCATTTTCAACAAGCTCTAGTGCTGCAACGTTGCCTGTAACTATGGAGCGTGTGACTGAACATATTGGTGTAGAAGATGAGGTTGCTAGTTTTGTGTTACCGATTGGTGCAACTATTAATATGGACGGTACAAGTTTATATCAAGCAGTTGCAGCCGTATTTATTGCTCAAGCTTTTGGGATGGACTTAACCTTAGGTACACAATTAGGAATCATTGCAACGGCAACATTGGCATCGATTGGATCGGCTGCTGTTCCAGGAGCTGGTATGGTAATGTTGGTGGGTGTGTTAGGGTATGCTGGGATTCCTGAAGCGGGATTGGCACTTATTTTTGCTGTAGATAGACCGTTAGATATGTGTAGAACCGTAGTGAATGTTACGGGCGATGCAGCGGTATCAATGTTGGTAGCAAAATCTGTTGGTAAACTAGGAGAGCCTAAAGTAAAAGATTGGGATGATGATTATCCGAAAGAATAGAAATTTGCAGTTGCAGTATTCAGTTTGCAGTCTCAATAACTCAAGAACTCAAAAGTATGAATTTTTTGGTTTGTAGTTTTGTCATTCAGAGCGAGTGTAACGAAGCGAAGAATCTTAATTAATTCAATAATCATGTTAAAAGTAGATAACCTTTTAGTTTCTGTAAATTGGCTGTATCAGCATATTGATGACCATAATTTAGTGATTTTAGATGCGAGTATTAAAAAAATAAGTTCGAATACTGCTATAAATACTTCTCTACAGATTAAAAACACTCGTTTTTTAGATTTAAAAAATGAGTTTAGTGATATCAGTACTGAGTTTCCGAATACCATGCTTTCACCAGAAAAATTTTCAGAAGCAGCAAGAAAATTAGGTATAAACAAGGATAGTACACTTGTAGTTTATGATTCTGTTGGTATTTATTCTTCAGCGAGAGTTTGGTGGATGTTTAAAGCCATGGGACATCAAAGTATAGCTGTACTTGATGGTGGATTGCCAGCATGGATAACTGCAGGGTTTTCAGTAGAAGAGCTACAAACTTATTCAGGAGGCTTAGGTGATTTTTTAGCGAATTATAATTCAGATTTTTTCTATAATTATGACAATGTATTGGAAGCCATTAAGGATGATAACAAACTCATTTTAGATGCAAGGGCGGCAGAACGGTTTAACGGAACAGTACCAGAACCCAGAAAAGGATTACGAAGTGGTCAGATACCCAATTCAAAAAGTTTACCCTATGCCTTGCTTCAGGAAAATGGTAAAATGAAATCGAAAGAAGAAATTGCAAAACTTTTTATAGGTGTAGAAGTAAGTGATAAAACACTTGTTTTTTCTTGTGGCTCAGGTATCACAGCCTGTGTATTGGCATTAGGAGCTGAACTGTCAGGAATTAAAAACACAACTGTCTATGATGGCTCTTGGACAGAGTGGGGCACTTTGTTTCGTGAAGAGTAAAATATAGAAGTATTACTACAGATCACTAGTTTTTTTAAAAAGGAACAAACAAATGCAATTATAAAACAATCTTATGCTTTCCAACAGGTTCTAGTGGTTTAGGCAAATCTGTTTCATCTAACATTTGTCTAATATCAATTTCTATAGACCTAGCCATTGAAGAAATAGGGACATCGTTATACAAACCTTCAAATGGATTCTCTGAATAATCGCCTACCATTTCCATTAAAATAAATACCCAAGAGACCAATATTGTAAACGGAAATACTAGCCAGCTTGAATGTAAATGTACAGAATCAGAAAAAATATTTAGCATTCCAAAAGGTAATAAAACTAAGAAAATCCAAACAAAAATATAATTTACAGTTGCATATTGTCTTGGAAAAGGAAAATTTTTAATTCGTTCTGATTTTCCTTGTAGGTTATAAAACTCGCCTAGCATTTTTTCTAATTCCATATGCCTAAAATCTTCTATCTGTCCTTTTAATTTTAGTCTCAATAATTCTTTAGATTGAAGACTTAATAAATGTGAGGCTTTATTTCCTTTAGTCATTAAATAATCATATTCAGAACTTGATATATAAGGTTTTATTTTTTCAAAATGGCCTTCTTCATGATGTACTCCACCTTCTTTTCTTAAATCAACTTCAACTTTATCAGAATGTTCCCAAGGTTTTGGCACTCTTAATTGATATGTAAGTGCTATTAACCAAGCAACATGACGATGTATAATAGATTTATGGATTTTTTTTAATTCATCTTTTGAAATTTTTTCTTCAGCAAATTCATTGGTTATAAAATCTCTTGTCATAATAGTAAATGTTCTTGATGCATTTACAATTCCTCCCCAAATTTTACGTGCTTCCCATAATCTATCATATGACGAATTATTTTTAAACCCTAAATAAAACGAAACAGCAATACCAATTAAAGCAATGGGTTGCCAAGGAATAATTAACCAGTGCCAATTTAAAAACTTATATAATGCAATAGGTATTATATCAATAATTAAAAATATATAAATATATTTTTTACTCCAATTTACCATTCCCCAAAAAGGGTATCTTTTCCCTATATACATTTTTTTTATTTTAAAAATTCTACTTTACCAGAATCTAAATGATAATATGCAGCAACAATTTTTACTTCCCCTGAATCTACTCCATTTTTGATAATGGATGATTTGCTTATTAATTCCTTGCTTGTTAATTTAGCATTTTTCTTCACTACTTTATTTATGCTAGCTCCCTTTTCTGAGTTTGCTATGGCCGGTGTAATATGCTCCAATAAATGGTTTAAATTATTGCCATTATCACCACCTGCTACTGCTGCTGTAACTGCACCGCAATTTTGATGTCCAAGTACAACAATTAATTTTGTTCCGCAATGGGCAACAGCATATTCTATACTTGCTATAGACGAGACATTTGCAACATTTCCTGCTACTCTAACAGTGAATAATTCTCCTAAACCTGTATCAAAAGCTAATTCTGGTACAACTCTACTGTCTGCACAGCCTAAAATGATGGCATAAGGTTCTTGCCCCCCAATTAATGAATCTCTTCTTGAACTGTCTTGAAGTTTGCCATCCAAAAGATCTTTTACAAACCGACTATTTCCTTCTTTTAATCTTTTTAAACTTTCTTGATGTGTCATAGTACTATTTGTTTTTCTTATATTTAATAACCTCTACATAATTGCTTTTTATTAATGTTGCCAGTCATTGATACAGGTATAACCTCTGGTGTTCTTTCCATAATATGCAATTCTATTTCAGGTGCTGTTTTTTCAATGACAGTCACTAAATCATTTTTTGTTTCTGTAGGTAAATTTACCTCAACTATAATTGAATCTAATTATTCGCTTACAAGATAAGAAGTTATTTGTTCTTTTGAATTAACGTAAACAATATTTCTATTGAACTTCATTAATTCGTCTTTTAGAATTTCCAGAAAGGATTCCTTATCTTTGTGCAAAAGGAAAACCAATTGATGATTACGGACATAGAAGTAAACAAACCAACACCCATTACATCTGGTAAAAAAGCAGGGTTATTTAACCGTAGCACACATGTTCAGTCTGCTATTAAAGTATTGGAGGCGGGTAATCCCATATTAATAACAGAATTTTTTAATAATGGATTGTCACTTCTTCGGGAGTTAAAGATGCATTTGAATAAAAAATTTCCAAATAAGTCTTTTCAGGAGCAACGAGAATATAGATCAGAATATTACAAGCTCTCAAACCTTATTTTAATAGAAATTGTAGATCATAAATTGGTAGTAAAGAAATCTCCTTCAATTGGTTGGTTGAAAAAATTGTATCCTGAAACCAGTGATTTAGTGTTGTCCTTTCCCCAAGTACAAGGCCTAAATAGTTCTTGGCAATGGTATCAAAAAGGGGTTTCTATTCCTGTTCTTCGAAATAAAATACATCCATATTATGGCACTTATTTTCCTACACGTTTCGAACATTTGTATCTTTTTGACAATTGGTTAAAACGCTACACTGGTCCTAAAAAATCAGCAATAGATGTTGGAATTGGGAGTGGAGTACTTTCTTTACAAATGATAAAGTATGGCTTTCAAAAGGTTTTTGGGACAGATACAAACCCTAATGCGATTATTGGATTAGCAGATTTTATGGGAGAAACAAAGTTGTCTAGAAAGATAGAACTAGACTTTGGACATCTTTTTGGAAAGTGGGAAAAACAGACAGAATTAATTGTTTTTAACCCTCCTTGGTTACCAGAAATTCATAATTTGGATAATAATGATGAAGCTATTTATTACAATGAAAAGCTATTCCCTAATTTTTTTGAAGAAGCGAAACAACGACTTTCACTTGAAGGAAAGCTTGTGGTCATATTCTCGAATTTAGCTCAAATAACAAATGTGACAAAAGAGCATCCGATAGAGAAGGAACTATCAGAAGGAGGGAGATTTCAACTAGAAAAATGTTATAAAAAGCGTGTTAAAACTGCTTCTGATAAAACAAAGAGAGATCAGCACTGGCGTTCTTCTGAAGAAGTAGAACTTTGGATTTTGGAAAATAAGTAAGATTTGATATGTTAAAACCCAGCAACTACAATTGCTCTTTCAAAACCTTTATTTCATCACGTAATTGAGCAGCAACAATAAAATCTAAGGCTTTTGCGGCTCTTTCCATCATTTTTTGTCGGTCTCTTATCCGTTTTTCAATTTCAGGTTTTGGTAGGTATTCTAACTCTTCTTCGGCAGCTTTTGCAGCAGCATTGTCATAATGAAATGAGCTGATATTATTTTTACTTAAACTGTCGTCAATACTCTTTTTAATTTGCGTTGGAGTAATATTATGTTCAGTATTGTAAGCAACTTGTTTTTCACGCCTTCTAGTAGTTTCATCAATAGTCAGCTGCATACTCTTCGTAACCTTATCGGCATACAGAATGGCTTTACCATTAATATTTCTAGCCGCTCTACCAATGGTTTGTGTCAATGATCTGTGGCTACGTAAAAAACCTTCTTTATCAGCATCTAAAATAGCAACCAATGACACTTCTGGTAAATCTAAACCTTCACGTAATAAGTTGACACCAATCAGCACATCAAATAATCCCTTACGGAGGTCTTGCATAATTTCAACACGTTCTAAGGTATCAACATCACTATGAATATAACGACAACGAATCTGTATTCTACTTAAATATTTGGTCAATTCTTCTGCCATTCGCTTGGTTAATGTCGTAACCAATGTCCGTTCGTCTTTTTCAATTCTGATTTGCATTTCTTCAATCAAATCATCAATCTGATTCAAACTAGGTCTCACTTCAATAACTGGATCTAATAAGCCTGTTGGCCTAATAACCTGTTCTACAAAAACACCTTCTGTTTTTTGTAATTCATAATCAGCAGGAGTTGCACTTACATAAATTACTTGATTTTGAATGGCTTCAAATTCTTCAAATTTTAACGGGCGATTATCCATGGCAGCAGGCAAGCGAAAACCATATTCTACCAAATTTTCTTTACGTGATCTATCGCCACCATACATGGCGTGGGTTTGTGGAATGGTAACATGACTTTCGTCAACAATCATTAAATAATCATCAGGAAAATAATCTAACAAACAGAAGGGGCGAGTGCCAGGATTTCTTCCGTCTAAATAACGAGAATAATTCTCAATTCCGCTACAATAACCTAATTCACGAATCATCTCTAAATCAAATTCTGTACGTTCTTTAAGTCGTTTTGCTTCTAAATGTTTACCAATTTCTTTAAAATAGTCAACTTGTTTCACCATATCCTCTTGTATGAGATGGATGGCATTTTGCAAAACATCTGGTGAGGTTACAAACAGATTGGCAGGGTAGATGGTTAGTTTTTCATATTTTTCAATAATCTGATTGTTGACAATATCAAAGCTTTCAATTTCTTCAATTTCATCTCCAAAAAAATGGATGCGATACCCATTGTCTCCATACGAAGGAAAAACAGTAATGGTGTCACCTTTTACTTTAAAAGTCCCGCTTTTCACTTCAAATTCGGTTCTTGAATATAAACTTGTAACTAAGCGATGTAAAAATTTTGTTCTAGGTATTTTTTGATCTACTTCTATATTAATGACATTCTTTTTATACTCAACAATAATC
>CAYRZY010000038.1:0-17206 GCA_964428855.1 uncultured Flavobacteriaceae bacterium | reverse complement strand
ACTTGAATTCTAGTGTTCATTTCCATAAAATAGAAATTCCGATGTTTATCAACTAAAAACTCTATAGTTCCTGCACCTTCATATTTAATGTATTCAGCAGCATTAACAGCAGCTTCTCCCATTTTTTTCCGTAAAGGATTTGTCATAAATGGAGAAGGTGTTTCTTCTGTCAATTTTTGATGACGCCTTTGAATTGAACAATCTCTTTCTGACAAATGACATGCTTTACCATAAGAATCGCCTATAATTTGTATTTCAATATGACGCGGCTCTTCAATTAATTTTTCCATATACATGGCATCATTTGCAAAAGATGCTTTTGCTTCTTGACGAGCAGCATCCCACATATCTTTCAAATCTTCCTCTTTCCAAACCGCACGCATTCCTTTACCACCGCCACCAGCAGTTGCTTTTAACATTATAGGATATCCTGTTTTTTTTGCAACTTTCTGACAAGATTTAAAATCTTCAATAATACCATCACTTCCAGGAACACATGGCACACCTGCTTCTTTCATGGTTTCTTTAGCCGAAGCTTTATCTCCCATTCTATCAATCATTTCTGGAGATGCTCCAATAAATTTGATATCGTGTTCAGCACAAATTTTAGAAAATTTTGAACTTTCTGATAAAAAGCCGTAACCTGGGTGGATAGCATCTGCATTGGTAATTTCAGCCGCTGCCATAATATTCGGAATCTTAAGATACGATTCACTACTGGCTGGCGGGCCGATGCAAACTGCTTCGTCTGCAAAACGAACATGCAAACTTTCAGCATCTGCAGTTGAATATACTGCTACTGTCTTAATGCCCATTTCTTTACAAGTACGTATAACACGAAGTGCTATCTCTCCTCTATTGGCTATGAGTATTTTTTTAAACATAATTCTTTTTTAAATTCCAAATTTCAAATAATAAATTCCAAAATATTTTGAAATTGTTATTTGGGATTTGAATAATTGGGATTTAACTTAAGATGGGTCAACCAAAAATAATGGTTGGTCAAATTCTACTGGACTTGCATCTTCAACTAAAATTTTAACAATTTTACCTGAAATTTCAGATTCAATTTCATTAAAAAGTTTCATTGCTTCAATGATGCAAACCGTATCATCTACATTAATAGTGCTCCCTACCTCAACAAACAATGGCTTGTCTGGTGAAGGCCTTCTATAAAAAGTACCTATAATAGGTGATTTAATAGTCACATATTTAGAATTTTCATCAGTAGATTTATCTTCAGATGCTACTTCTTTTACAGGTGTAGCATCTTGTGATGCTTGCACAACAGGTACTGAAGTCATTGGAGCCTGTTGAACAATAGTAGTTGTCTCCGTTTTTCCTGATCCAGTTTTAATGGTGATTTTTATATCTTCCATTTCTAATTTCACTTCGCTTGCTCCTGATTTAGAGACGAATTTAATTAGGTTTTGTATATCTTTTAAATCCATTTTATTTAGATTTTATAGGTTAATTTCTTATTGATTGTATGCCCATTTAAAGTAAATAGCTCCCCAAGAGAAGCCACCGCCAAATGCTGCAAAAATTATAGCATCTCCTTTTCTGAGTTGATCTTCATAATCACTTAATAATAACGGTAATGTTGCAGATGTAGTATTTCCATATTTATGAATATTCATCATTACCTTATCCATATCTAAGTTCATTCTATTAGCTGTTGCTTCAATTATTCTTTTGTTAGCTTGATGTGGAGCAAACCAAGTAACATCATCATTAGTCAAATTATTTCTTTTCAAAATATTTTCACTTGCATCTGCCATATTAGAAACTGCAAATTTAAATACCGTTCTTCCTTCTTGTCTAATAAAATGTTGTCTGTTATCAATTGTTTCATAAGATGGTCTAGCAATAGAACCTCCTGCAGCAACTTTCAAAAACTCTCTTCCGTTACCATCTGTACGTAAATATTCATCTTGAAATCCCAAACCTTCAGTATTCGGTTCGAAAAGAACTGCCCCTGCTCCATCACCAAAAATAATACAAGTAGCTCTGTCTGTATAATCTATCATTGATGAGCACATATCTGCTCCTATCAATAAAACTTTTTTGTATTTTCCAGATTCAATATATCTCGCTGCGGTTGACATGCCATATAAAAAACTTGAACACGCAGAATCTAAATCAAATGAAAAAGCTTCTGTAGCTCCTATTTCTGACGCTACAAAAGCTGCTGTTGATGCGGCTTGCATATCTTGTGTTGCTGTTGCAACAATCACTAATTCTATTTCTTTAGGATCTAGCTTTGTCTTCGCAATTAAATCTTTAGCAGCATTAATTGCTAAAAAAGAAGTACCCTTACCTGGTTCTTTTAATATTCTTCGTTCTTTAATCCCTGTACGAGAGATTATCCATTCGTCATTAGTTTCAACCATTGACTCCAACATTTCGTTGGTTAACACATGGTCTGGAACATATTTTCCGACAGCTGTAATAGCAGCAGTAATTTTAATCATATAGTATCTTTTATAGATATATTATTGATCATAGCAATATCAAAAGTAGTAAAATTTATTTCGCTTTTAACCTAAAAAACATGTTTTTTAGTCATTTTTAACTAAAAAACATGAAAAAACCCTCATTTTGAGGGTTTTTTCATGTTTTTTTTAAAATTTACTTAGGCTACACTCTCAGCACTATCAATCACAATTTGACCACGGTAATATAATTTACCTTCATGCCAATGTGCTCTATGAAATAAATGTGCTTCACCTGTAGTAGGATCTTTCGCTATTTGAGGTACAGTTGCCTTATAATGCGTTCTTCTCTTATCTCTTCTTTGCTTGGAAATTTTTCTTTTAGGATGTGCCATTTTATGTGTCTTTATCTGTTATTAGTTCTTTTAATTTATCCCATCTAGGGTCAGAACCTTTATTTTTATTTATTTTTTTTGGTTGTAATTCTTTTAATTTATCTAACATTTCTGATTTTAATGTACCATTAACTACACCAGGGTGTAGCCTTTTTATAGGTAAAGCAAGTACAATCATTTCATAAACAAATTTAGAAACATCAACTTCATATTCTCCATGAGGTAAAATTAATATATCTATATTTTCATCATTGTATGTATCACCAAACTTAACTACCAACTCTAAATCAGAAGTTACAGGCTGTAAAAACAACTCATTTGTCAAATCACATGCGACTTGAACCTCACCTTCAACTGAAAATTCAAGCTCAAATAATGTACTTTTTTTATTGAAATTTAGATGCACTTTTAAATTTGCATCATAAATATCATCGTATTGATAAATATCAAAGAACTCTTTATTAATTATAAATTCAAATAGATGTTTCTCTTCTTTAAGTCCTCTAAAAGGAATTACAAACATATTCTTTTCCATAATCCATCAAATTTGAGCGTGCAAATGTAATAAAATTATTACTAATTTAATAAAATTTACTTCCTTATCCTTAATTTATTTTCTATAAGCTCATTATATTCATTACGAGACTTAAAAATACCTATCGCAGAATACAAGGCTTCTTTAAAAGAATTATGATTAGCCACACCTTTTCCTGCGATTTCATACGCTGTACCATGATCTGGAGAGGTTCTAATTTTATTGAGCCCAGCAGTAAAATTAACACCATTACCAAAAGAAAGTGTTTTAAAAGGAGCTAAACCTTGATCGTGATACATCGCTAGAATACCATCAAACTTTTTATAAGACTCTGAACCAAAAAAACTATCGGCTGAATAAGGCCCGTAAACTAATTTACCATTCACCTGTATTCTTTCCAAAGTAGGCTTAATCAAATCGTTATCTTCATTACCTATAACACCATTATCACCACAATGTGGGTTCAACCCTAATACTGCTATTTTGGGTTTAGAAATATTAAAATCTTGAATTAAAGACTTGTGCATTATATTCACTTTCTTTTCTATCAACTCTTGGGTTATCGTTTCAGCAATCTTTTGGATAGGGATGTGACCTGTGATCAACCCTATTTTAATTTCATCAGTCATTAAAATCATTAAGCTTTCTCCTTCAAAATTATCTTCAAGGTATTCTGTATGTCCGCTAAATCTAAAATCATCAGATTGAATATTATGTTTATTAATAGGTGCAGTCACTAAAACATCAATCTCATCATCCTGTAAAGATTTAACTGCTGCTTGTAATGATAAGAATGCATGTTCACCTCCTTCTTTGGTTTCTTTACCAAAATCTACTATTACATTATCTTTCCAAACATTTACCAAATTAACTTTATTGGGTATTGCTTTTGTGGCATTTTCAACACCATTTGTTTGTGTGTGAATATTTAATTCTTTTTTATGTGTAGAAATTGTTTTACTTGAAGCAAAAATAATTGGTGTACAAAAATCTAACATTCTTGCATCTTCAAAAGTTTTCAATATAATCTCTATACCAATACCATTTATATCTCCAACAGATATTCCAACTTTTATGGTGTTTTTTTTATCCATACAACAAATTAATTCCTATTTTTGAGCTTACAAAAGTACTCATTAATATTAACATAATATGTTTACAGGAATCATAGAAAACATCGGGGAAATTATTGCATTAAAAAATGACAAGAGTAATCTTCTTATTACAATACAAAGCAACCTTACCTCTGAATTAAAAATTGACCAAAGCATTGCTCATAATGGGGTTTGTTTGACTGTTATTGATTTAGACCTTAAAAATAACACTTATACAGTAACAGCCATTGACGAAACTTTGTCTAAAAGTAATTTCAAGTTACTTAAGGTTAATGATAAAGTTAATTTAGAAAGAGCGATGAAGCTAGGTGACCGTCTTGACGGACATATTGTTCAAGGTCATGTTGATGAAACAGGAGAGTGCATTGATATTCAAAATAAAAACGGTAGCTGGTTATTTACTTTTCTTTATAACCCTTCTAAGAAAAATATTACTATTGAAAAAGGCTCAATAACGGTAAATGGTGTAAGTCTAACTGTAGTTAATTCTTTAAAAAATCAATTCAGTGTAGCTATAATACCATATACACACAAGCATACCAACTTTAGAGAACTAAAAGTTAACGATACAGTAAATTTAGAATTTGATGTAATTGGAAAATACGTTGCTAGGATTGCAACTTTAGAGTAATTACTCTTCTTCTTTTCTTATTTTCTTTATAGCATAACCTATGCCTAAAGCAAATAAAACACCTAAACCACCATCAATTGGATTACGTGGAGGCACAATACCGCCACCACCAGGCCCACCACCAGGAGGAGGAGGTCCGTCTCCACCACCTTGTGCAATTACATCATTTGAGAAAGAAACAAATAATACAATTAATATTAAGTACTTTTTTAACATAAACTTTTCCCTTTTTCTATTACCATTAACGTAAAAAACGCTAATTCATTGCAAATATATAAATTCTTTTTAAAGTTTTACACTTAAACTTCATTTATTAAGGTTAATTAATCTTTTCCCAAAGCCCAAAAGCTACTATTTTCAACATTAAAAGTGGTCCCACATGGGCTCGAACCATGGACCCCCTGATTATGAGTCAGGTGCTCTAACCAGCTGAGCTATGGGACCTAAATTTAGGACTGCAATATTACTATTTATTTATGTATTGAACAATCTTTTTATAAAAAAAGCCTACTACTATTTAGATTTTTCTATCCATTAATTGTTTTGCAAAGTCTTTTAACACTTCTTTTTTACTTTTTTCAATTGAAAGGCTATCAATATGAACTATTGCTTTTAAAGTATACTTTTGAATCTCATCTTCTATCAATTGAGGTGTTTCATACTCTTTAAACAACTGAGCAACTTCATTAATTTTATCTTCAGAAAACGCTTTGGTCATATACAATTTCATCAACTTTTCTTTGTCTTTTTCACTTGACAACTCTAATGTTTTTAAAAACAGAAATGTTTTTTTATTCTCAATAATATCACCTGCTTTTTGCTTGCCAAAATCTTCATCTCCAAACACATCTAAATAATCATCTTGTAATTGAAAAGCGACTCCTAAATTTAATCCGTATTGATAGATGTGTTCTGAGTCTTTTATCGATGCAGAAGCTATAATTGCTCCAAATTTTAATGAAGCAGCAACCAATACAGCTGTTTTTAGAGTAATCATTTCTATATATTGCTTTACATTTACATCAAATGTACTTTCAAAATCAAAATCATACTGCTGACCTTCACAAACTTCTAAGGCGGTTTTTGTAAATAATGTATTTAAATCTCTATACTTAGTACCATCATAAGATTCTAATAATTGTTTTGCCCAAACCAATAGTGCATCACCAGATAAAATACCTGTATTTACATTCCATTTTTTATGCACTGTTATTTCTCCTCTTCGTAACGGAGCAGCATCCATAATATCATCATGAATCAAAGAGAAATTGTGAAACATTTCTATAGCCAAAGCAGCATCTAGAGCTTTTTCAACTTCCTCTCCAAACAAATCACAAGCCATTAAAGCTAGAATAGGTCGCAATCGCTTGCCTCCTAAATTTAATATATAATAAATAGGCTCATATAAATTTTTAGGCTCTTTTATTTGAATCTTTTCTGATAAATGATTCAAAAAAACTTCTTTATAATCTTCTAGCATCAAATCTTTAATTTTATACAAAAATAGGCGAATCAAACGTAATCAAAAACAGAATTAGTAAAATTTTATAAAACTTTGGAAACTTTTTTGGTTTTTAAAGTTTCCTGCGTATATTTGCATCGAATAATGAAAGAAAAAATTTTACATACTGCTACTGAATTATTTTTAAATTACGGATTTAAAAGTATCACTATGGATGAGATTGCAAAAACAATAAGCATCTCAAAAAAAACAATTTACACCCATTACAAGACTAAAATCGAATTGGTGGAAGCAACTGTGTTCCTTATTTTTAATCAGATTAGTACTGGAATAGATGCAATTTGTGCCATCAAGAACAACCCGATAGAAGAATTGTTTGCCATCAAAGAATTTGTCGTTGAAAATTTAAAAGGTGAAAAATCTTCTCCTCAATTTCAACTAAAAAAATATTATCCGAAGATATTCACCTCACTTCAAAAGAAACAATTTGAAATTATGGAGGAATGTGTAAAAGAAAATCTAAAAAGAGGTGTTGACACTGGCTATTTTAGAAAAGAAATTGACATTGATTTTATTTCAAGGATCTATTTTAGTGGGGTAACCTCAACTAAAGACCTAGAAATTTTCCCTATGGGAAAAAATGATATGAAAACATTAATGACAATGTATTTAGATTATCATTTAAGGGCCATTGCAACCCCTAAAGGTATTGAGAAATTAAAAGTAGTGCTATCTAAAAACAAATTAAAGAAATGAGAAACAACCTACTATATCTACTTTTTAGTTTCCTTTTCACCATACAAGGATTCTCTCAAGAAGAACCTAAAACATTCACATTAAATGAGGCTATTAACCATGCACTGCAATACAATTATGCAGCACTAAATGCACAACGTTCTATTGAAAGTGCCAAAAAGAGAAAATGGGAGACTACAGCCATGGGTTTACCACAAATTAATGCATCTATTGATTATCAAAATTGGCTCAAACAACAGATCTCTTTAATTCCCGCTGAATTTTTTGGAGGAAATAAAGGTGAATTTGCTGAAGTTTCTTTTGGCACCAAACAAAATGTAAATGCTTCTGCTACGCTATCCCAATTATTATTTGATGGCTCTTACTTGGTAGGTTTACAATCAGCTAAAGTATTCTTAGAAATTTCTAGAAATGCTAAAGAGAAAACGGATTTAGAAATAAAAAAGGCAGTAATTAATGCGTATGGAAACGTATTATTAGCCGAAGAAAGTGTAAAAATCCTTAAAAACAATAAAAAAACACTCCAAAAAACACTTCACGAAACACAACAAATTTACGAGAATGGACTCACCGAAGAAGAAAGTGTAGAGCAATTACAAATCACCTATTCTAGTATAGAAAATAGCCTTAGCAACGCAACACGGTTAAAAGATCTTGCCTATAAAATGCTCAACATTACATTAGGGATGGATTTAGACAAAACATTAATTTTAAAGGATAATTTAGAAACCTTGACGCTACAAAATATAGATTTCAACCTTTTAGCGACAGATTTTAACCTTGAAAATAATATTGATTATAAAATTGCTCAAAACTCAAAACGTTCAAAAGAATTATTACTAAAATACGAAAAGAGTAAATCATTACCTAGCTTGACTGCCTTTATCAATGGTGGGTATGCCGGTTATGGTGAGAACTTTGAATTTCTCAATACAAATCAGCGTTGGTTTGGTTCATCACTATTTGGTGTCAGTTTAAATGTACCTGTTTTTAGTTCTTTTGGGAGAGCATCTAAAACAAAACAGGCGAAGATTAATTTAGAAATTGCAAAAACAGAATTGACACAAACCGAACAGCAACTTAAATTACAAACTGCTAGTGCAAAAAGTAATTATCAGTTTTCTATTGAACAGTACCAAACAAAAAAACAGAATTTAGAATTAGCAAAACGTATTGAAAAAAAGAATCAAATCAAATTTATTGAAGGTATTAGTTCTAGTTTTGATTTGAGACAAGCACAAACACAATTATATGCTTCTCAACAAGAATACCTACAATCTATGTTAGATGTAATCATAAAAAAAGTAGCATTAGAAACCTTATTAAATAGCAAATAATCAAACAATAAAACCCTTATAAAGGGTCTTGTTAAAATAATATAAACCTATGAAAAACATTTATTTTACATTAATTATACTACTCAGTATTGCTTCTTGTCAAAAAAAAGAGCTTATTTCTCAAAATGTACAAGAATTACAACAACAAAGAAATGTGCTGAAAACACAACTAGATAGTTTGAGTAAAAAACTAAAAGCTATTAATGAGCAGTTGTCAGAATTAGATACCGTTAAAAAACTGCCTGTGGTAACTTCTGTAATAACAAAGAATGCCGTTTTTAACCATTATATAGAAGTTCAAGGAACTGTAAAAGCTGATAAAAGCGTAGAGATTCATCCAGAAATGGGAGGAACTGTACAACGTATTTACATAAAGGAAGGACAACGTGTAAGTAGCGGACAAACCTTAGCTCAATTAGATGCCTCTGTTGTAAATAATAATATTGCACAGCTCCAAGTACAGTTAAATTTAGCAAAAACATCTTTTGAAAGACAAGAACGTCTTTGGAAACAAAAAATAGGAAGTGAAATGCAGTTTTTGCAAGCAAAAGCACAAAAAGACGGATTAGAACAAAACCTGAACATACTTTATGCCCAAGCTAAAAAAATGAAAATTATTGCTCCTTTTAGTGGAACAATAGATGCCGTTTTTGCAAAAGTTGGTGCTCTATCATCTGCACAAATGCCTTTTTTAAGAATTGTAAACCTCAATAATATATATATCGAAAGTGAAATAACCGAAACCTATTTAGAAAATATTAAAAAAGGAACACAGGTTGTTGTATCATTTCCTTCATTACATACAGAAGTGCAGTCGAAAATAGCTCAAGTAGGGAATTTTATCAATCCGAATAATAGAAGTTTTAAAGCAAGAATAGAACTAAAAAATAAAGACAAGATTATCAAACCAAATTTATTGGCAGATGTAAAAATTAATGATTTTAAAGCAACAGGCATTGCAATTCCTTCGTCTTTAATTCAGAAAGATGTAGATGGAAATAGCTATGTCTTTGTATTGACCAAAAACGATTCCTCTAACTATAAAGCGATCAAAACCATCTTAACCATCGGTAAAGAATACCATAATGAGTCGTTTATTGCCGAAGGTTTAAAAGAAGGAGATTTAATTATAGCTAAAGGAGCTCGTACTGTAAAGAATAATGACAAAGTAATCCTTGCCGAAAAATAAGACTATGAGTACTCAAAAAGAATTTCAATTATCAAGCTGGGCAATAAACAATAAAACAACGGTATTTGTAATTACATTTATCATTTTGTTGGCTGGATATCTTTCGTATAAAAGTATGCCGAGAGAAAATTTTCCTGAGATTGTTATTCCGCAAATCAGCGTACTTACTATTTACCCTGGAAACTCTCCTTTAGACATTGAAAAACTGATTACAAAACCTTTAGAAAAAGAAATCAATGCTATCAGTGGTGTTGATGAGATTGTCTCTAATTCCGTTCAAGGACTTTCTAATATTCAAGTAAAATTCAATTTTAGCACCTCGCCAAGTGATGCCTTACAGAAAGTAAAAGACAAAGTAGATGCTGCTTTATCTGATAAAGATTTCCCTAAAGATTTACCTTCAGACCCCAGTGTTAAAGAATTGAATTTTTCTGAAATGATGCCAATTATGAACATCAATCTTTCTGGAGAATTTTCGATGGATGATCTTAAAAAATACGCAGAATATTTAGAGGAAAAAATTGAAGAACTCTCAGAGATTTCTGGAGTAGATATCCGTGGAGTACAAGATAAAGAGGTTGAAATAAGTATTGACTTATACAGAATGGAGGCCTCAAAAATTAGCTTTACGGATATTGAAAATGCGATTGCTTTTGAAAATATGACGGTTTCTGGTGGTAATATCTTACAAAATGGTATTCGGAGAAATGTACGTGTTATTGGCGAATTCACTTCGCCAAAAGAGATTGAAAATATTATTGTTAAACATGAAAAGGGGAATGTTGTATACTTACGTGATATCGCTCATGTCAATTTTAAAGAACAAGAGAAAGAAAGTTACGCTAGAGAATATTCGCATGCGGTAGTGATGCTAGACGTTAAAAAAAGAGGTGGTGAAAATTTACTGAATGCCTCTGAAAAAATTGATAAAATTATTGCCGCAGCAAAACAAAATATCTTTCCAAAAAATTTAGTTATTTCTAAAACTAATGACCAATCTAACGATACAAAAACAATGGTTAGTGACCTTGAGAATAGCATTATTTTAGGTGTTATTTTAGTGGTATTGGTATTGTTCTTCTTTTTAGGATTTAGAAATGCATTATTTGTAGGTATTGCCATTCCGTTATCTATGTTTTTATCATTTACCATTTTAAGCTTCATGGGTGTTACTCTTAACACCATGGTTTTATTTTCTTTGGTCATTGCTTTAGGGATGCTGGTTGATAACGGTATTGTAGTGGTAGAAAATATTTACCGTTTGATGGATGAAGGCCTCCCAAGAATGGAAGCTGCAAAGCTTGGTGTTGGTGAAGTTGCTATGCCTATTATTGCCTCAACGGCCACAACATTAGCTGCCTTTTTTCCTCTAATTCTTTGGGATGGAATTATGGGTGAGTTTATGAAATATTTACCCATTACTTTAATTATCGTTTTAAGTTCATCCTTGTTTGTTGCCTTGGTTATCAATCCTGTATTGACCTCTATTTACATGAAAGTTGTCCCTAAAAAAGAGGATAAAAAAAGTATCCTAAATAAATTGGAAGATAGATATCAGCGTTTTTTAAATTTTGCTTTACAAGGTTGGAAACCTTATTTGGTTGTTGCTGGTACATTTGGTTTACTACTATTTGCTATAATCCTGATGGGGATTTTTCCGCCAAAGACATTATTTTTCCCTAACACACAAGCAAAACAAGTTTTTGTATATGTAGAGTATCCTATAGGAACTGATATAGAACAAACCAATATCATCTCAAAACAAATTGAAGGTGATGTACAAAAATATCTTAAAAAGTATGAAGACGACGGTGAAAATTTTCTAGTCACTTCGGTTATTGGTCAGGTTGGGGAAGGTACTGCTGATCCACAACATCAAGATGGAAGTAAAACACCCAATAAAGCTAGAATTACTGTAGACTTTGTGAAATTTCAAAACAGAAGAGGTGTCAATACCGAAATGGTTTTAAAAGATATTCGAAATTTATTGCATGGCTATCCTGGAGTTTCTATAATTGTTGATAAACCTGAAGATGGCCCACCAACTGGAGCTCCCATTAATATAGAAATCTCTGGCGATGATTATAATTTACTCTTACAAACGGCAAATCAATTGAAAGGATTTATTAATAATTCTACCGTTGATGGCATCGAAGAATTAAAATTGGATATCGACCAAGGTAAACCCGAAATGCCAATTCTAGTAGATCGCCAAAAAGCAAGAAGATTAGGTGTTTCAACAGGTCAAATAGGAGGTACATTGCGTACTTCATTGTATGGAAAAGAAATCTCTACCTTTAAAGATATTGAGGATGACTATCCGATAAATATCCGATTGATGGATAAATACAGGTACAATAAGGATGCATTATTAAATCAGAAAATTACATTTAGAAATCAAAGTGACGGGCAAATAAAACAAATACCTATTTCTGCCATTGCAACTGCTAAAGAGACCACTACTTTTAGTTCTGTAAAACATATCGATTTAAAAAAGGTAGTTACCTTATTTTCTAATGTATTGACAGATTATAATGCAACAGCTATAAATGACAAACTACGAGCTGTAGTAAAAGATTTTGAAGTACCCGAAGGCGTTTCTGTAGATTTTACTGGCGAGCAAGAAGAACAAGCCAAACAAATGGCATTTTTAAGCAAGGCTCTTTTAATTGCTGTTGCATTGATCTTTTTAATTATGGTAGGGCAGTTTAATTCTGCAACCGTACCTGTAATTATTTCTATTTCTGTGTTATTAAGTTTGATAGGTGTACTATTCGGTTTACTCATTTTTAGAATGGAATTTGTAGTGTTGATGACCATGATTGGTGTAATTTCTCTAGCAGGAATTGTAGTAAACAATGCCATAGTACTGATAGATTATACCTTGTTAATTATGAAAAGGAAACGTTCTGAAAAAAATATTGATGCAACTACTAGCATTACAAAAGAGGAATTAGTAGATAGTATTGTAGAAGGTGGTAAAACACGTTTAAGACCTGTTTTATTAACAGCCATCACAACAATTTTAGGCTTACTACCACTAGCCTTAGGTATCAATATAAATTTTAGCACCTTGTTTACAGAGTTAGACCCTAATTTTTATATGGGTGGAGAAAATGTTGCTTTTTGGGGGCCAATGAGCTGGACTATTATTTTTGGATTGACCTTTGCAACATTCTTAACTTTAATTGTAGTGCCTATTTTATTTTTCTTAACTGAAAAATTTAAGTTGCGGTTTGCAAAATAATGTGACTGATAAATGAATAATAATTAGAACCCTGTCATTCTGACGTAGGAAGAATCTCTCGGTTGAAACTAATTAAGATTCTTCACTTCTCTCGTTCCTCGTTAAGTTCTGAATGACAGTAATCCCTTCTCTTTAGAGATTATTAACACTATTTAAATTTACTAGCATAACATTTAAAACCAAAAACCTACATTAAAAAACCAATAATTTTGTTTATTATCTGGTGTCCATGAATAGGTAATCTCAATAGGCCCAATATAAGAATCTAGCCCATAACCCACAGCATAACCAGATTTTGTATCGTCAAATATTGCACCATCATTGAACAAATCACCTCCTACTCTTGCATAATTTCCTGTAAAAGAAATATAATGCTTTTCAAAAGGGTTATAACGCAATGTGAATGCCGACTTTAAGAATGCGGTCCCTCCTAAATCGGCTACATCATATCCATAAAAAGGAATAAAACTATTTACAAAATTTTCATTATTACCACCTAACAAATAATCGAAAATTCCATTATCATTATTGCCTATAGTAATACCCGCTTCAGAAATATAATGGAAAGTCAACTTATCAAAAAAAGTAGTTGCATAGCCTAACTTACCATACACTAAAGAAAACGGATTGAAATTATCAACCTCATCATTTATAGGATTAAAGCTATTCTCTGATGAGAATAAATATGTTTTATAATTAACATCTAAATAAACACCTTTTTTAATGAAGTGTTTTTTATCATAAGTATCTAATTGCAGCTTCGCAAAAGCACCTAAATAACCATTATTATCAAGATAATCTTTAACAAATTCATTGTTATTTAACGTTTCGGTAAAAACTTTAAAATCCTTATACTCAACCCCTATTCTTAGTGCGAAATTTTTACTAAAAGAGGTTTGTAAATATAGCTGAGTAGTAAAATTGTTATATTCTACAGCTGACTTTACTGACACCTGTTCATCAATATTAAGGAAGAAATTTTTATTAAAATGATTGTACTTTGTATTGATACCATAACTCCAATGAAAACCATTGTCAATAAAATAATCAATATTATATCTAATATTATCTCCTAAAACAAAATCCACTGATAATATATCATTTTTAAACAACGCATGGTTTGACGTAAAGTTTAATAAAACCCCTGTTTTGTATAAATCATCATAATGTACACCTAATTTCAAAAAAGTAGACACCTCTTCTTCTTTCAAATTAAAGTGAATTTCTATACCTTCTTTTTGTTTTACAAACTTATACTGAATACTTCTAAAATTATTTGTGGCAGATAAATTATCAATCCCATCATAGAATTTTTCATAAGTAATTGAATCTACTTTAGCCATTCTTAATTTTCCTAAAATATACGCTCGAGTATAATTTTTAGCCCCAGTGATTTTTATATCGCTTACCTTAAACTTATCTTCACTTTTATGAAGAATATTTTCAATAATTACATTCTTAGTTTTTAGTTGTCTCTTTGCAATTGCTTTTAAATAACTCATTTGCTTTCTTGCAACTTCCTCTCCTTTATCGACAATCTGTTTTGCAACATCAAAAGAAACCACATTGTAATCACTGATATCTGGATGCATATATAAATCAGTATCTTCAATTTTTGACTCATCATCATCATACATCTGAAAACTAACAATTTGCATAATAATTTTAGGGGCTGTGTTTAGATCTTCTTTAGAATCCAACTTATCTTGAACATCAATTCCTATAATTATATCAACACCTTTATCTCTCATAATATCTACAGGGAAATTATTTACCACACCACCATCTGTCAACAATTTACCATCTACTAATACAGGATCTAATAATGTAGGAAATGAACCACTTGCCCTGAGTGCAGCAGGTAAAAATCCTTTTTCTAAAATTTCTATATTACCATTTTCTAAATTAGTTGCTACACAAAAAAACGGTATTGGTAATTTAGAAAAATCATCAATAGTATGTACATGTTCTGTTAATTTTGACAAAACATTAAAGAAATTTTGCCCTTTAGAAACTGCAGAAGGCAATGCAATTTTTTTGTTTTTTATAGGTAAACTAAAAACATATTTTTCTTCATTTTCTTTCTGATAAATTGATTTTGATTTTCTAGGTAATTTATCTTGCATCAATTCATTATAATCTAATGCTGTTAAAATAGAATCAAGTTCATATGCAGAATATCCTGAAGAATAAAAAGCACCTATAATTGCACCTGCACTTGTTCCTCCAATATAATCAATCCGCACACCCGCTTCTTCTAATGCTTTTAGTACACCAATATGTGCAAAACCCTTTGCTCCACCTCCACTTAATACCAAGCCTACTTTTAAATCTTCTACAGGTTGTACACTGTCTTGAGAGAGCAGCACCTGAGCATTGATTAATAATAGTATGATTAGTATTTTTTGAAACATTGAAAATATTATTCTTTTATATGATAGTATTTATACACTTTGGTTGCTTTAGAATTTCCAATTATTTTTTCTAATGCTTTATTGGATGCTTCTGATACTCTTTTTGCCGATTTAAAATGTCTTAACAAACTTACAATTGTTTGCTTACCTATTCCTGGTATTTGTTCTAATTCTGTTTGGATAGCACTTTTGCTCCTTTTATTTCTGTGAAACGTAATGGCAAATCTATGTGCTTCATTTCGTAATTGTTGAATAATTTTTAGCGTCTCAGTTTTCTTATCTAAATACAAAGGAATAGGGTCATCAGGATAAAAAATTTCTTCTAAGCGTTTAGCTATCCCAATAATAGCTATTTTTTTTCGTAAACCCAATATTTCTAAGCTTTTTAATGCTGATGATAACTGTCCTTTACCTCCATCAATAACAATTAACTGGGGTAATTCTTGTCCTTCATCTAACAAACGCTTGTATCTTCTATGTACAACTTCTTCCATAGAGCCATAATCATCTGGCCCAACAACCGTTTTTATATTGTACTTTCTATAATCTTTCTTACTTGGTTTTCCGTCTTTAAAAACCACACATGCTGCAACTGGATGCGTACCTTGTATATTAGAATTGTCAAAACATTCAATATAACGAGGTTCTTTTGGCAAACGTAAATCCTTTTGCATTTGTGCCATGATACGATTAGTATGCCTGTCTGGATCAACAATCTTGATTTGCCTGAACCGCTCTTGTCTATAATATTTAGCATTACGCAAAGAAAGTTCTACAATCCTTTTTTTATCTCCTAATTTTGGGATAGTCATTTTTATTTCATCACCAACATCAACCTTAAAGGGTACATAAATTTCTTTTGATTGCGAGTTGAATCGCTGTCTAATCTCAATAATAGACAGCTCTAACAAATGCTTATCATCTTCATCTAGCTTCTTTTTAATTTCTGTGGTATGCGATTGAATAATTGCTCCGTTCATAATTTTAAAGAAATTTACATACGCAAAACTCTCATCTGAAATGATTGAAAACACATCTACATTTGAAATAGACGGATTTACAACAGTTGATTTTGATTGATAATTCGCTAACAAATCTATCTTTTCTTTAATTTTTTGAGCCTCTTCAAATTCATGTCTTTCAGCAAACTGAAACATCAAACCTTTAAATTTCACTAAAGATTCCTTAAAATCACCTTTAATAATATTCCGTATCGCATTTATATTTTCTAAATAGTCGGTTTCTGTTTGCAAACTTTCACAAGCACCTTTACAATTTTTAATATGATATTCTAAACAGACCTTGTACTTCTGAGCTTCAATATTTTTTTGCGACAAATCATACGCACAAGTCCGTAATTGATACAGCTCCTTCACTAGAGAGAGTAAAGCTTTGGCTGTTCTTACGGAAGTATAAGGCCCAAAATATTCAGAACCATCTTTTATTACATTTCTTGTTAAAAACACTCTCGGAAAAGTTTCTTTTTTAATGCAAATCCAAGGATAGGTTTTGTCATCTTTCAACATCACATTATAGCGAGGTTGGTATTTTTTTATCAGATTATTTTCTAATAATAAGGCGTCCGTTTCTGTAGCGACAACTATATGCTTTATGGATGCAATTTTTTTTACAAGCACTCTAGTTTTACCGTATTCGTGATTTTTAGTGAAGTATGAGCTAACTCTCTTTT
>CAYRZY010000037.1:0-17258 GCA_964428855.1 uncultured Flavobacteriaceae bacterium | reverse complement strand
GGTGCTTGGTTTATTGGTATTGATGGTAGTTTTGCCCCTTGGGTTGGTGCTTTAGCTAGTAATATCCAACAAAAAATTATTTTTATTGCTGATAATGATTCTAGAGTACAAGAAGTCGTTACTCGTTTTTCAAGAGTAGGCTATGACAATACTGTTGGCTATTTAAAAGGAGGAATGGATGCTTGGAAAGCTGCTGGAAATGCAGTTGACAAAATAAGCTCTATGTCAGCTCAAGAATTTACAACTGCTTTAGCTGCTGGCAAGATGGAAAAACCAATAGACGTACGTAAAGAGTCTGAGTATTTATCAGAACACGTTAAAGGTGTTGAGAATTTCCCTTTAGATGATATCAATGCTAATTTTGCTCAAATAGATGTAAACAAAGCATATTTTGTACACTGTGCTAGTGGATATCGTTCATTAATTGCGGCATCGATTTTTAAAGCAAATGGTGTAGTTAATGTAACAGATGTTAGAGGTGGTTTTAAAGACCTTAAAGAAACAAACGCTCCTTTAACAGAGTATGTTTGTCCGACAACATTATCGTAACAATACAACTCCTTCAAATAAAAAAGACCATCTGTTAAGATGGTCTTTTTGTTTATTATGAACCTAAGTTCAGTTAATACTGTTCTTCTTCATTAGGAAAATCTCCACTTTTAACATCAGAAATATAATTTTTAAAAGCTCCATTCATCTCAGTATATAAATCTAAATATCTACGCAAAAATCGCGGATTAAACTCATGGGTCATTCCTAACATATCATGTATGACCAATACTTGACCATCAACACCATTACCAGCTCCAATACCAATTACTGGTATGTTGATACTCTTAGCAACTTCCTCTGCTAATTTTGCAGGTACTTTCTCTAATACCAAGCCAAAGCAACCTAATTTCTCTAACAACTTTGCATCTTTTTTAAGCTGTGTTGCCTCATCTTCTTCTTTAGCTCTTACTGTATACGTACCGAATTTATAAATGGATTGTGGTGTTAAACCCAAATGCCCCATTACTGGGATTCCTGCTGTTAAAATACGAGATATCGATTCTGAAATTTCTTCACCACCCTCTAATTTTACTGCATGTGCTCCAGACTCTTTCATTATTCTTATGGCAGAATCTAATGCTTTTCTTGAGTTGCCTTGGTAACTACCAAAAGGCAAATCTACCAATACCAAACAGCGTTCAATTGCTCTAACTACAGAAGATGCATGATAAATCATTTGATCTAAAGTAATCGGTAATGTAGTTTCATGACCTGCCATAACATTTGAAGCAGAATCGCCTACTAAAATTATATCTATCCCTGCATGGTCAACAATCTTAGCCATGGTATAATCATAAGCTGTAAGCATGGCTATTTTTTCGCCATTCCGCTTCATTTCAACTAGAGATTTGGTAGTAATTCTTTTGTATTGTTTTTTTGCTGTTGACATGTTATTTGGTGTTAGAAGACGGCAGACCGAAGTCTAAACCGAATTAAATAGTTATTTTATTATCTTTTTTTACAGCTTCCCATTCCTTTTTTAATATTGATGGAAAAATCATTGGTGCAATATTTTTTACTGGTGTGTATAAGGTAGAATTTTCTAAATTTTCTTCTTTTACAAATGGCATTGCCTTATTTAATTTATCAAAGATAATTAAAACAACACTTAAAATCAATCCTATTTTAATGAAACCGAATGCAGCTCCAAAAATTTTATTTACAATTCCTAAAGAAGCTGTATCAGCAATTTTTGTCAATAATTTTCCTGTAAAGGATATTAAAACCACAATAATGAAAAAGGTAATTGCAAACGAAACTATTTGTATGGTTTTTTCAGCCCACTCTACACTATTCTTTAAATAATTAGCGGTTATAAAAGAAAAATGAATAGCTCCGTATAAACCTATTGCCAAAGCAACTAATGAAGTTACTTCTACAAAGAAACCTTTCATAAAGCCTCTAACTAAACCAAAAATAAGCAATGCTGCTAATATAATATCTATTGTAATCATGGGTTGATTTTTGACAAATATATTAATTGTTTGAAGAATGGTAGACCCAAGACGGAAGTTTTCTTTCTCTTCTGGCTATTTCCCACCTATTTTACAACTGTTCTACAACTATCTCCTCACCAACATATACCAATATTTTTTTATGCACTGTATAACCTAATTGCTCAATTGTTGCTCCGTAGTTTTGAAGTTGGTTATGGTATTTTTTATCTGATTTTCCGGTTTTATAATCGATAATCACAGCTTCATTATTATCGTTAATAACCAATCGATCTGGGATTATAATTCCGCCAAATTGTGTAAATATTTCACGTTCATTATAGACAACACAACCTTGTTGATAATAGCTTTCTATGTCTGGATGCTTGACAATTTTATTCAATATTTTTTTTATAGTTTCTTTTTCACTAGCAATCAATATTCCTTTAGATAGATACTTTTCGATAGCTTCATCAATATCATCAGCCGTAACTATTTGAGCCATTAATTCATGAATTAGATTTCCGTAAGCAATAGATTCCCCTACTTCAGTATCCCATAACAATGAAGAATTTGCCACGATAGCAATATTATGTGATTGCCACGAAGTACTTAAAATTTGTTTAAATTGAGGTGGATTTTCTTCAGAAATTGGTTTTTTTGAAACTCTTTTTGAATTACCTAATTGATACTCATATTGACTATCATTCCATAATTGTTTTTTTTGTAAATAATCAATTAAAAATTGAGATGAAGTCTTAGGATTTTCTTTTGCTATTTTATGCTCAGAAATGATATACAATTGCTCAACAGCTCTAGTAAAAGTAACATACAGTAAGTTGAAATTATCTAATTCTTTTTCACCACGATAAGATTGATATAGTTTCTTGCCAATAGCCCCAGAGGTTTCTAATTGTTTATTGTAATTGATTAATAAGGTTTCGAAATTATTGAAATCCTCAGAATTTTCAATAGGATACCACCCTTTTGGGTTTCTATCTTTATAAATATCTAAATCGAAAGGAAAAATAACTACTGGAAATTCTAAGCCTTTTGATTTATGAATGGTCATAATTTGTACGGCATTGTTTCCTTCAGGCACCACAATACTTAATTTGTCTTTTTTCTCTTCCCAGAACTCTAAAAAAGCATTGATATCTGTCGATTTTTTTTGAGAAAATTGCAATACCTCATTCAAGAAAAACTGCAAATAAGCATCTGATTTTTTGGTAAAATTAAAACTTCTCAACACATATTCTATAGCTTCATACAATGGTAATTTAGTCACAGTTTTATAATCAAACTCAACAGAATACGTTTTAAGCTCATTAAAAAGTACCTCTATTGGTTCATTAATTAATCCTTTAAAAAACGTATGTCTATCAATTGTAAGTTTAAAATTGTCATATAAAAAATAGAGTGCATTTAATTTTGCCTCTTTGTTTTTATTGTTTTGGAGATACTTCAATACATCAATCACAAATTTCACCTTTTCAGAATTCTGCAACAATAAGGTTTCAGAACTGATGATATCGATATTATTTTCCGTCAAAAAATTAGCAATATCTACACCGTGTTTTTTTGTTCGGGTCAAGACACAAATTTCATTCAAATGGAAATCTTCTTTTGATAAATCTTGAATAATGGCTAGTATTTTATCGGCATACGCTAGCTTTTTTTCATCACCAGTCAAGCCTTTTTCCATAAAGGATAACTCTACATATCCTCCTTTTTTATCAGTATGGTTTTGTCGGTTTTCTTCATTGTAAATAGTCGTGTATTCTGGTTGGCTAAAAAACTGAGAAATATGCTGAAAAAATCCATTATTAAAGTCAATTACTTCTGTAAAACTTCTATAATTGGTGTCTAATGATTTTAATTTTTTCTCTATAAAAAACGGATTATGCTTTTTAGATTCCCCTTTTTGAGCTAAGGTTAAAAACTGCTCTGGCTCACTACCTCGCCAGCGATAAATGGCTTGTTTGGTGTCACCAACCAATAATAAATCTGAATTTTCTTGAGAAAGAGCATTGTGAATTAACGGTATGATATTTTGCCATTGCAATACGGATGTATCTTGCATTTCATCAATAAAATAATGCTTGAATTTTTCGCCAATACGCTCGTAAATATATGGAGCAGGTTGCTCTTGCAGGTTCTTACTAATCATCTGGTTGAATTCGGCATTCAAACGAATGTTTTTATCTTCTTTAAGCTCGTCTAACTCTTTATTGATCCGGCTTAACACTGCTAAGGGAATTAAATTTGACAAGAATAATTTATTCAATGAATAATTTTGATATAATTTTTCTGATGAAAGATATAAACTTGCTAACTCTTCACCTACACTATCAATGGCATTTTTTATTTCAATGGATTTTGATTTTGCATAAAACTCTCTGTTTTCAACCTTACTTTTGAGAGTATTTACATCAAAAAACTTCGCATTATCTAAATTACAGACTATATTTTTAAAATGATTAGGCAGCATAGATCTGAAAAAATCATTAAAATTTAAACTTAATTTTTCTATAATTTCTAATCCCTTACCTCCTATTTCAACAAACTCTTTTTCAAAAACTTTCTGTTGTTTATAAAGTTTATTTTTCAACTCAATAAAATCTTCAATCTCTTTCTCTTGCAATTGCTGTAACTGAATAGCATCATTTTCATTGAGTAACAACTGTGCAATGTCTTTTAGTTCTCTGGTGATATCCCAAGGTTTATCATCGTCCGTTTTTTGCAGTGAAAAATCTATCAAAAGTTTGGTTAAAGCTTGATCTTCTCCAATTTTTGAGATGAGCTGATCTACCGCTTCATTTAATAGTGATTTAGCATCCATCTCTACATCAAAATTGAGTGATAAACCTAAATCAAAAGCAAAACTCCGTATCAATCTATAGGTAAAACTATCAATAGTGGTAATGTTAAAAGCTGAGTAATTCTGTAGAATAGCATGTACAATTCTTTTTGCTCTATGATGTATTTCAGTATCGTTTACAGAAATATTATTTTCTTTAAAATCATCTTCTATAGCTTTAAAAAGATCGGTTTTATCATTTAATATTTCAGTTTTTGCAAATTCACGAAGGTTTTGGATTACCCGTTCCTTCATTTCAGTGGCCGCTTTATTGGTAAAGGTTACTGCCAGAATATGCCGAAAGTGTGTGGCGTTTGAAGTCTGCAATAAAATCTTTAAATATTCTTTTACTAAGGTAAAGGTTTTACCACTTCCAGCTGAGGCATTGTAGACTTGAAATGTGGAAGGGTTTTGCATGGTGCTAAGATAATGTATTAGACACTAATTTCACGAATTACACAAAATAAAGTTTGAATAGAAACAATGATATAAATTTCAAAAAACTTCCAACTTCTAATTTCGTACCTCCAACTTTTTTAACTCAATCCCACATCCATACTCATCATAACAATAAAACCAATAATAAAGCCCATAGTAGCAATATCTGTATAGTTGTCTTGTTGGGTTTCTGGTATTACTTCTTCTACCACTACAAAAATCATTGCACCAGCAGCAAAGGCTAGGGCATAAGGTAAAATAGGTTGAAAAGAAAGTACCGCCCAAGCACCTAATACGGCAGCAATGGGTTCTACAACCGCTGATAGTTGTCCATACCAAAAACTTTTAAATCGGCTAACCCCTTGTCGTCTCAACGGCATAGCTACGGCGAATCCTTCAGGGAAATTTTGGAGTCCGATACCAATAGCCAAAGCAACCGCTCCACCTATGGTAGCACCGTCAAATCCTGCTGCAACACCTCCAAAAAGCACACCGACTGCCAAGCCTTCGGGAATATTATGTAGGGTAATGGCCAATACCAATAAAGTCGTTTTATGCCAAGGCGTTTTTACACCTTCAGCATCTTTAAAATTGACATGCATATGCGGTAACACCTTGTCGAGTCCGAAAAGGAAAAGTGCCCCAAAGAAAAAACCTACAGCAGCAGGAATTACTTTTATAAAACCTTCGCCTTTACTCATTTCAATGGCAGGGTTTAGCAAACTCCAAAAACTGGCAGCCACCATTACACCTCCTGTAAAACCTAACATACCATCAAATAAGGCTCTGTTCATTTTCTTAAAAAAGAAAACCAAAGAGGCTCCTAAGGCAGTTAACCCCCAGGTGAATAATGTAGCATAAAATGCTGCTAATATGGGGTCTATACTTTCTAAATATGCAATTACTTGATCTAACATAGTATTTTCTTTGAAAATAAATTCCAATCCCGAAATCTTGGGATAATCTCCAAATTCCAAAAGGGAGTTATTTATATCTCTAGTCTAAAACTGATACTCTTGGAATTTGTCTATTGTTTTTTGGTGCTTTGTTTAATTAAACTTCTTTTACTAATAGGTTTGCCGCCACCTCTTCGGTAATCATCAATTCTCTACCTTCAATTTGAATCTGTATAGATTTATCAAAAGGTTCGATAGCGATTACTTTTATCGTGTTGCCAATAGCAATTTGTTTTTTATCTAAATACCTTAAAAAATTATCTGACGAATCTTTAATGGTTACTAATATGCTTTGTTGATTTTCTTTTATGGTAGAGAGCATTGCCTTTTTTTGTTTGGTCATATTCCCATCCTTATCTGGAATCGGGTCCCCATGCGGATCAACCCTAGGGAATTCTAAAAATGCGTCTAAACTATCAATCAGTTTTTCTGATTTGATATGTTCTAACTGTTCTGCAATATCATGTACTTCATCCCATGAAAAATTCAATTTATTCACTAAAAAGGTTTCCCAAAGACGATGTTTCCGAATCACAGAAGTAGCTATTTTTTTTCCTTTAGCAGACAGTAATGCACCTTGATATTTTTTATAAACCACCAAACGTTTATCCGCTAATTTCTGTAGCATATCTGTAACTGAAGACGCTTTTGTTTGCATTTTTTTTGCAACAGTATTGGTACTAGCACCTTCAGTTTGTAACTCCTCAATATGGTAAATGGCCTTTAAATAATTCTCTTCTGAAAAACTTAGCATATGTTTGTGTATTATGCCACAAAGATATGTTTTTTAATCTATATAAAATATTTTTTTAGATACGTCTAAAAATAATCAACAATTAATAATGTCTGCTATATTCAATAAAATTTTAAAACTTCATCCGTTGAATTCTTACTGCATTTAAAATTGCTAAAAGTGCCACACCAACATCTGCAATAACGGCTTCCCACATGGTTGCCATTCCTAAAGCCCCTAAAATTAACACCAAGATTTTCACACCCAATGCTAAAAATATATTTTGCCAAATAATTTTGTTAGTAGCATTTCCAATATTAATGGCAGTAGCAATTTTTGAAGGTTGGTCGGTTTGTATAATCACATCAGCAGTTTCAATGGCAGCATCACTACCTAATCCTCCCATTGCTAATCCAACATCAGACAAGGTAATTACAGGAGCATCATTAATGCCATCACCAATAAAAGCAACGGTTCTGCCTTGTACTTTTAGTTTTTCGACTTCGTTTATTTTGTCTTCTGGTAACAATCCACCAAGGGCTTTGTCAATACCTAATTGTTTGGCAACTTTATCAACAACCAATTGTTTATCGCCAGAAAGCATCACAATTTCCTTTATTTTCGGAATTTTATGCAACTCATCAATGGCTTTCTGAGCATCATCTTTTAGAGCATCAGCAATGGTTATATAGCCTACATATTTATTATTGAAAGCAATAACTACAATAGTTTCTGTATTAGAACACAAAGATTTATCAAAAGAAACGTTGAATTTTTCTAATAGTTTGATATTTCCTGCCAATACTTTAAAATCATCAACGTTTCCTTTCATTCCGTGACCAGAAATTTCTTCTACTTCAGAAATTTTAAATGTCGAATTTTGAATGTTGGCAAATTTCACAATCGCTTCTGCTATTGGATGCGTTGAATTACTCTCTAAAGCGGCGACTAATTGTAGCATTTTCTGTTTATCAAAATCAACTGCAACTACTTCTTGTACTTCAAAAACACCTTTAGTAAGTGTTCCTGTTTTATCCATAACTACAGTATCAACTTTGGTAATTAAATCTAAAAAGTTAGATCCTTTAAATAAAATTCCGTTTTTAGAACCTGCACCAATTCCTCCAAAATATCCTAAAGGAATGGAGATTACCAATGCACAAGGACACGATATTACTAAGAATATTAAGGCTCGTTGCAACCATGTTTGAACCATGTAATCACTTCCTAAGAAAAAATAAGGAATGATGACCAAAGCAACCGCCAACCAAAAAACAATAGGCGTGTAAATTTTTGCTAACCTACTGATAAGCAATTGCGTTTTTGCTTTTCTACCAACGGCATTTTGCACTAATTTTAAAATTTTCGACAATTTAGTATCGGCAAAAAGGCTTGTAGTTTTTACTTCAATAACTTTGTTAAGATTTAGCATTCCTGCCAATACTATTTCTCCTTTTTTCTTATTATCAGGAGCCGATTCTCCAGTTAATGCTGCGGTATTTAAAACGGCATTTTCAGAAATTAATTCGCCGTCTAAAGCAATTTTTTGTCCTGATTTTATTTGAATAACACTACCAATTGCAACCTCTTTTGGATGCATAACAATTTGTTTACCATCTTCTAAAACGGTTACTTCTTCAATTTGTACTTTTAGTAAGGCTTCAATAGAACGTTTGGCTTTGTTTACTGCTGCTTCTTGAAACAATTCTCCAATTACATAAAAGAGCATTACGGCAATTCCTTCGGCATACGAACCAATTAAAAATGCACCTATTGTTGCTACAGACATTAATACAAATTCGTTGTAAAAATCGCCTTTTAAAATTAGTTTTAAGGCTTTTAACACAATTGGTCCTCCAACAAAAATATAGATAATTCCAAACCAAATTAATGGAATAGATGCTTTAAAAAAGGATACATCATAAAAATTGAAAGCAATTCCTAATAAGAGAAAAAGAAATCCAATAGAAGGAATGACATACTCTTTATTAAAAGTAACGGTTTCTTTTTCTGCAACTTCTTTGGTGTAATCAATCGCACAAGCAGTTCCTTCTTCGCATTCGTGAAGGTTTTGCTCTTCTTTTTCTTCTAAATCGTGGTCATGACTCATAATGCTATTTTTTTCACTCAATTAATGCGAATGTCCTCCGCCTTCCGAAGATATTAATGAAAACCCACCTTTAGTAAGAATTTTATCTGTAGGTTTTAAGTTATCAGAAAGAATTTCTACAAAACCATTGTATTTTTTACCAATTTTCACTTCGATAGCATTAAAAATATAGTCGTTATTTTCAGATTCTAATACCAAAACTACAAATTCATCATCTTTTTCTATAATAGCATCTTCTGGTAAAGAAAAGGTTGTTTTATTTGTGGTTTCAATTTCGGCATCTATAAACATTCCGATAGCAAATTTATTTTTTTTCTCGTCGTGTAGATGGCCATGAATTTTTACCGTCCTAGTAGTTTCATCAATAGAAGTACCAACGAGATGAACTTCGGCTTCAAAAGTTTCATTGGATGCTTCAGGAATTTTAAAATTTATTTTTTGCCCTTTTTTAATATTCATTATATCCTTTTCAAAGGCAGTCAACTCAATATGAACATGATCTGTATTTACAATTTCTAAAACAATATCTTGAGGCGAAATATACGTTCCTTTACTTACATTTACTTTGGTTACATAACCATTAATTGGAGAAAATAAGGTAATTGTAGAGGCGATTTTACCTTGAATTACTGAAGTTGGATTCATGTTTAGCATCTGTAATTTTTTACGCAAACCGTTATACCTTGCTTTTTGACGATTGTAATTACTTTTTGATTTTAAATAACTTTTTTGAGAAGTAATTTTTTCATCAAACAACGTTTTTTGACGTTCATATTCGGTTTTTAAGTAATCTAACTGTTCATAAATTTCTAAAAATTCTTGTTGCATATCAACAAATTTAGGATTGGCAATGGTTACTAAAGCTTGTCCTTTTCGTATTTCATCACCAATAAGCAAATCAGATTTTTTAACATTACCAGCATAGTAAGAAGTAATTACCGCTTTACTTTGCGGTGGTGCATCTACCATTCCTGTTACTCTTATAATAGTTGGAAATGCTTGTTTAGAAATTGTACCTAAAACCATTTTTGCACTTTCAAATTGTGCTTTTGTAACGGTTATTTCTGTTTCTGAATGTGTTGTTTTTTTAGTTTCTGTAATGGCTTGTTTCTCTTCATTTTTTTTACAACTTGCAAGTGCAAAAAAAGTAAAAAAGAGTATCGCGATATATTTATTATTTTTCATGATATATATTGTTTTTAAACTCTAATTGAATAAAAATAGATTAGAGCATTAAATGATTTATTTGAATAACTGTTTGGTTGTATTGATTTAAATTTTCTAGATAATTCAGTTTTATTTTATATCCATTTTCAATACTTTGAATGTATCTAAAAAAATCAATCTCACCATGTTTAAAACTCAGATGAGCTGTTTTTAAAATTTCTTTCGAGAGGTGTTCTCCTTCATTTTCATAATAACTTATCGCTTCGTTATAGTTGCTTAACTGCGACAGTAATTGATCTTGTTTTGCTTGCAGCTCGAACCTAAATTGATGTGCCTCTTCTGCTTGAATTTCTTCTGCAATTTTACTTGCTTTTATTTTTGCTTTCTGAGCTCCAAATAATAGTGGGATTCTTAACCCTACCTGAAAAACGCTTTTTTTCCCTTTAAACAAATTGTTTTCGCCATAACTATATTCTAAACCAATATCTGGCAAAAATCTATTTTTTTCTAGTCTTTTTTGAGCCTTAACCAAACCTTCTTGAGCTTTTAAATAGGATGTTCCTTTGTTTTCTTCAATAGAAAATTGCTGTAATTCAATTTTATTTAAAGGATGGGTAGCTACTTCAAACTCGTCTTCTAACTGAACTACTTTTTGAAGTAAAACATAAGCTAAAGTAACCTCTTCTTTTGCCTTTTTATATTCTATCTCCAATTGACGTTGCTTTGATCTAGCTGTAATTTTTTCCAAATAATTAGTAGCCCCTAATTCAAATCTCCGTTCAGCATTATGAGTAAACTTACTATACATACTGTCTAAGTATTGATACATTTGCTCTTTTTCTTTTGAATAGAGGTATTGATAGTAGGTTGCTACAACTTGTTTTTCGATACGAATTTTTTCAATTTCATAAGAAATACGTGCCATAGAAAATTCTGCTTTTTTTACTTTTCGTTGTGCTCCATACACCGTAGGAAAAGCAAAATTTTGAGCAATGCCATAAGAATCTAATAAGCCTATATTAGTACCAATGGCATCATTCTCTCGTTCAAAGTATACTCGCGTTTTATCAAAATTAAAGGCCGATCCTACTAAAATTTTCGCCTTTTTCATGGCTAAATTTTCTGCTTTTAGGTCTGCATTATTTTCTATGGCTACTTGTTTTAATTCCTCTAAGGAGAGTGGATTGGTTTGAGCATTAATTCCTAAAGTCAATAGTAATAAAATAGAAACTAAAGCTCCTTTTTTATTCTTAAGATGGAATCTTTTACGTTCTCTTTTACTATCAAAAATGGCATAAAGTACTGGTAAAACGAGTAAAGTTAATAGAGTAGAAGTGAACAACCCGCCAATAACTACCGTTGCTAATGGTCTTTGTACTTCTGCACCTGCACCATTAGAAATTGCCATAGGTAAAAAGCCTAATGCTGCTGCAAGAGCGGTAAGCAATACAGCACGTAAGCGACTCTTAGCTCCAAAAACAATCAATTCATCGTCTGGTTTCATCCCTTTTTGTTTTAATTCCTTAAATTCTTCTATCAATACAATACCATTCAATACTGCAATCCCAAATAAGGCAATAAACCCAACACCAGCAGAAATACTAAAAGGTAAACCTCTTATCCATAAAAATAAAATTCCTCCAACGGCAGCAAATGGTATAGCAGAATAAATTATTAGAGCTTCTTTAACAGATTTAAATGCAAAATACAACAAAATAAAAATTAAGATTAAAGCAACAGGAACAGCCACAGCCAACCGTGCTTTAGCCGATTCTAAATTTTCAAACTGACCCCCATAAGTAACGGTATAGCCTACGGGGAATTTAACCTTCTGATCAATAATTTGTTTAAGATCATCAACAACCGATTGCAAGTCACGATCTCTTACATTAACACCAATAACAACCCGTCTTTTTGTATCGTCTCTAGAAATTTTAGCAGCTCCTTTCTGATAAGTAATGGTTGCCAATTCGCTTAAAGGTATTTTCCCTCCTATTGGCAGATCGATAAATAAATTTTGTAAATTAGAAATGTCTTTCCGGTTTCTTTTATCTAAACGAAGTACCAAATCAAATTTTTTCTCACCTTCAAAAATACTTCCTGCAATATGACCAGAGAAACCCATGGCTATCATCTCATTTAAATCGGCAATATTTAGTCCATAGCGAGCTATCTTACTTCTATTAAATTTTACATTCATTTGTGGTAATCCTGCTGTTTTTTCAACCGTAATATCAGCGGCTCCATCTACATTTGAGATTGCAGTTTTAACTTCATTTGCTTTTTTATTAAGAATCTCTAAATCTTCTCCATAAATTTTTATAGCAATATCAGAGCGAACTCCAGAAATCAATTCATTAAAACGCATTTCTATAGGTTGTGTAAACTCTACTTCCATATTTGGGATAATGGCTAATGCTTCTTTAAATCGATTTGCCAATTCATCTTTTGTTGTTGCAGAAGTCCATTCATCTTTAGGGTATAGTGTAATAATAACATCGCTTTCTTCCATAGACATCGGATCAGTAGGCACTTCGGCCGCACCAATTCTACTCACTACTTGTTTTACTTCTGGAAAACTATCTTTTAAAATTCGTTCTATTTGTGTGGTTGTTTCAACTGTCTTTTTTAAAGAAGTTCCTGTTTTTAAGACGGGTTGTATCACAAAATCGCCTTCATCTAGCGTAGGGACAAACTCTGCTCCCATAGTTGAAAATAAAATAAAAGCAGCGACTAAAACTATTGTAGCAATTCCCATTACCAAACGTTTGCTTTTTAATGCCCATCGAATAACGGGCTCATACATATTGGTTAAAAATCGCATTAAGCGAACAGAAATGTTTCTTTCTGAGAGATTCGTTGGTTTAATAACTAAAGAAGCCATTGCTGGTACGTATGTTAAACCAAAGATCATTGCTCCAATTAAGGCAAAACTAAAGGTCATTGCCATTGGTTTAAACATTTTTCCTTCGATACCTCCTAAGGTTAGAATAGGAATAAAAACGATAAGAATAATTAATTGCCCAAATATGGCCGATGACATCATCTTAGAAGCTGCACCAAAAGTAATATCATCTCTAACATCTTGTGCTTGAATTTTGGTAAGCGAGTTAAAATTATCTCGTTTAGAGGTGATTTGAAATGCGACAAATTCTACAATAATAACGGCACCATCGATGATAATTCCGAAATCAATTGCACCTAAACTCATCAAATTAGCATCAACTCCAAAAAGGTACATCATCGCTAAGGTAAAGAGTAGTGCTAAAGGAATTACCGAAGCAACGACCAAGCCCGAACGCCAGTTCCCTAGCAATAAGACAACTACAAAAATAACAATTAAACTTCCTAAAATAAGATTTTCATAAACGGTAAATGTTGTCTTGGCAATCAATTCACTTCTGTCTAAAAATCCGTTAATATATACGCCTTCAGGCAATGATTTTTCAATGGATTTTACGCGAGCTCTAACAGCTTCAATAACCTGTTTAGAGTTTGCTCCTTTTAACATCATTACTTGTCCAAGCACTTTTTCACCTTCGCCATTGGCAGTTATCGCACCAAATCTTGTTGCAGAACCAAAGCCTACGTTGGCAATATCTTTTATTAATATTGGTATCCCTCCTCGCATGGTAACTACTGTGTTTTTGATATCATCTAATGAAGTCATTAACCCTTCACCACGAATAAAATACGATTGGTTCACTTTTTCGATATAACCACCACCAGCTACACTGTTGTTTTTTTCTAATGCTGTAAAAATATCGGCAGTAGTAATAGCAATTGCTTTTAGTTTTTCTGTATTGATGGCGACTTCATATTGCTTTAGAAATCCACCCCAAGTATTTACCTCAACAACACCTTTGATGCCTGAAAGTTGTCGTTTTACAATCCAATCTTGAATGGTTCGCAATTCTGTAGCGGTATAACGATCTTTATACCCTTCTTTTGTGTCGAGAATATATTGATAAATTTCGCCTAAGCCTGTAGTGATGGGTCCCATTTCTGGAGAGCCGAAACCTTTAGGGATTTTCTCTCGTACAGCCGTTAATTTTTCTGCAATTAATTGCCTTGGTAAATAGGTACCCATATTTTCTTCAAAGACTATGGTTACTACAGATAGTCCGAACTTCGAAACCGATCGAATTTCTTCTACTCCAGGAATATTAGCCATTTCCAATTCTACAGGATAGGTAATAAATTGTTCAATATCTTGTGTTGAAAGATTTTGTGAAGTGGTAATTACTTGTACTTGATTATTGGTGACATCTGGTACGGCACCAATTGGTATTTGTGTGAGTGCATAAATACCGAAACCGATTACAAAACTTGTAAATAGGAATACGATAAATTTATTTTTTATGCTAAATTGAATAATTTTTGATAACATAGTTTTAAATTATGACTTTAGATTTCAAAATTTGGAAATACTGAAATCTAAAATTGATAAATAATTAAGATATCTGTCATTAATGATAAAGTGGTATAATCCATTTAAAAAAGAGATTATTAACTTTGTTTTACTCACTCTGAATGACAGTAAAAACTATGTTAGTTTGGGAGGTTGAAAAACCTGTTGTTTTTCGAAGGTGGAGAATTTATCTTGGTAATAAAAATTAGCTGTTCTCTCTATATCCTGTTTGGGATCTTCTAGAGAGAAAGAATGTGTTAACACAACAAAGGCAGTACTTATTTGCGTACCACAGTCATGATGAATAGGTGGATGATTGTGTTCTTTTTCTTCTTCTTGATGTTGCTTTTCATGTGCTTTTTTTAAACTTCCATAATGTTTAGACAGAAAAGTTAAAATACCATCTCCATAACGCTCTTTATGTAATTGTGCATGCTCTATTACTTCGCTGAGCTTTAAAACATCTTCAATATGAATATTAAGACTCTGAAAGAGAATTAGTACAGATAATGGTATGGATAATAGTTTACTCATTCTGGCAAATGTACAAATTATTAAATTTATATTTATTTAGTACTTCGTTTTGAAATCTATCAAGCTCTATGATTAAAATTTTTATACTGTATCTTTGAAAATCAATTTTTTTAGAAATGCTCACAAACCAAAAAGAACTATTCAGACTTCCAGAAAATATAAGTTACCTTAACGGAGCATATATGTCTCCTTTTTTAAAAAGTGTAGAAGCCGTAGGACATGCTTCTGTATCAAAAAAATGTTTTCCTTATGAGGTGACAGGTGATGATTTTTTTGAGAATACAAATAGACTAAAACAAGAATTTTCTAAACTAGTTGCTATTGATGATGAGCAAAATATAGCGATTATCCCTGCCGTTTCTTATGGTATTGCAACAGTTGCTAACAATATAAAGTTGAACGCTGGTGATGAAATTTTAGTTGTGGGAGAGCAGTTTCCGAGCAATATTTATTCTTGGCAAAAAATTGCAGAACAACACAATGCAAGGGTACGGATTATTTCTGCTCCAGCAGCTTTTAACCAACGCGGACAACGATGGAATCAAGCGGTTTTAGAAGCAATTAACGAGAAAACTTCAGTTGTGGCAATGCCTCATGTGCATTGGGCAGATGGAACATTGTTTGATTTAATAGCAATACGAGAAAAAACAAAAAAAAACAATACTTTATTGATTATTGATGGCACACAAAGTGTGGGTGCTTTGCCATTTTCAGTAAAAGAAATAGAGCCAGATGCTTTAATTTGTGCAGGTTATAAATGGTTGCTAGGGCCATATTCTATAGGGTTGGCTTATTATTCAAACACTTTTGCAAATGGGATTCCTATTGAAGAAAACTGGATCAATAGAAAAAATAGTGAAGATTTTGGAGGTTTGGTAAATTATGAACCTGAATATCAACCTAAAGCAGGACGTTATAATGTTGGTGAAATGAGTAATTTTACGCTAACACCAATGTTAATTAAGGCAATAGAACAACTAAATATTTGGCAACCTCAACGAGTACAAGACTATTGTAAAACTATTTCAGAAGAAGCTATAGAAGAACTCCGAACCTTAGGTTGCTTTATAGAGGAAGATACTTTTAGGGCACAACATTTATTTGGGATTTATCTACCAGACACAATCAATTTAGAAAAACTAAAAGCTGCCTTTACTAAAAATAAGATTTATGTTTCTTTTCGGGGTAATGCGATACGTGTTTCACCACATGTATACAATAGTAAAGCAGATTTTGAGAAGTTGGTTGGGTGTTTTAAAAGTGTGAAGTGAAACTAAGTAAAATATATTGTTGGTGGAAAACAACAGCAATGACGAAACTTTTCTATTTTGTCATTCTTTTTTTAACAACTTTTGTTAAATTGTCTTTTTCTGTATTCCACCTTTCTTTAAACAAATTATGAGAATAAGGTCGGTTGATCTGCTTTGAAGAAATGTTGTCTAAATCTTCATCAGTAGCATCAGCGTAATGTAAATAAACAATAATGTCATCTCTATCTTTCCCTATTCCAAATACTTCCTTTTTATCACAAGTTTGTAATGCCTTTATTAATACATTCTCATAATCTTTCATTACAGAATCGTATTTATCTTCTTTAATATCATAAATGAATGTAGCTAAGAATTCATAAAGTGTATTGTCTTTAGTTCCTTCGTATTCCCACTCAGAAATATACCAAAAAGAAGAAATATCATCTTTGTCATCTTCTTCAATGAGTTTTCGTTGTAAAGATTCTATGGAGTTTGCCGCAGAAAAGAAACCTGTAATATCTCCAACCAGTCCAAGACCGAATCCATAAATTGATTCTCCTAAGCTTTTTTCTTTAATGAATTTAAAATCAGAGGTAATTTGCTTAACTGCTAAATCGTGAATCTTATTTTTTCTTTCTTCTGTCATTTTTTTAGGCTCCTAACGATTTATGTATGAGTATTGGCGATTAAAAAGCACCACTTTTCGGTTAAGCACAAAAAAAGCATAAACTTTTGGGTTTACAATTTCTTATACATTTAGTTGTGCGTTCGTTGTTTTATATTCATTCCACCTTCTAACATATTCATCAAATAA
>CAYRZY010000036.1:5740-17456 GCA_964428855.1 uncultured Flavobacteriaceae bacterium | reverse complement strand
CGTATTAACTATAGCCATTGTTGGCATTTCGTTTTTATTCTTTTTTTTCATATTTCCACATTAAATCTTCTATTTTCCAAGTGTAATTTTCCACCTTTGATGAAATTTCAGATAGTTCTTTGTCATCATCATAGGCTATTCGTAATTCATCACTAACTTTCAATAATATTTTTGACGCATAATTCACTCTTTTTCTCAAGATTTCAATTCTTTCGTTTCCGATAAATTTTACTTGTTCGATAAGATTTTCATTTTCCCAATTAAAATCTGATTTTTTAAGTTCAAATTCTGTTTCATCTTCATTGGTTGATTTGAATCCAATTTTAACGGCTACATTTTTTGAATTAGTATAGTTTTCTTTTCCAATACCTTCTTGAATTGTTATACGCTGAACTTCTCTTTCGTCATAAAAAATATGTGGTAAAACAGATTCTTTTAATGCTTTAGTTAAGTGTCCGTTTTTCCGTTGTTTAGGCATAATATACCAATGTAAGTCAGAATACATATCCAAAATTGCACCAACATAAACTCCAAGACTGTTTTTTATGAAAAAGAATCTATATGATGCGAAATTTCCAACAATAGAATCCGTTTTTTTTGGCTGTTCAGACCAAACTTTTGAAACTTCCACAGTTTTACTTATCGGTCGAGTGAAAATTGATTCTTGACCTTTTCCATTATTCAGCCGGTCAATATATTTTCTGATTTCTTTTTCCGTCATTTTTCGTAAATGTTAATCTGAAAATATATTTTGTTCTTTTAGCACATCAGTGCCTGCAATGGATGTTCCAATAGCCCAAACTGTTTCAATTGTAGATGTTACTCCATTCATTACTTTTGTTCTGACTTTATTGACTCTTTTTTTAACTTGCTCCATATCTATTTCCTTTTTTTTATTGGTTATTTGGCTCAATGTGAACCTTAAAATTATTAAACTAATTACTAAAAAGGCTACTGGAACAAAACCATTGCAGTGCAAAGAGGCTACCCCTAAGGATTTCTTAAATATCTTCTAAATTTTTTATCGTATTTCTGTTGTTTTTTAATAAATGCCAACGTAGGGATATAGTTACTAGTAACTATATCCCCATTATGTCGCTAAGTTAATCTTTTTTGTTGAAAAGTCAAAAGCCTATATTCTTTATAACAAAATGGCTCTACCAAATAAATTTAAAACAATCATTTTGAAATTCATTTGGTATTACTTACTTTTAGCAAACATTTTTTAATAAGTCAATGCCAAATATTTTAGATAAAATTACAGCACTCAGAGAAGAGCTTCGTCAACATAATTTCAACTATTATGTGTTGGATAATGCCACAATTTCAGATTACGATTTTGATGTAAAACTCAAAGAATTACAGCAATTAGAAGAACAGCATCCTGAGTTTTTTGATGCTAATTCGCCAACACAGCGTGTAGGTGGAACAGTTACTAAGAATTTTGAGACAGTTACTCATAAAAACAGAATGTATTCGTTGGATAATAGTTATTCAAAAGATGATTTGTTAGATTGGGAGAAGCGAATTCATAAAATGTTGGGTGTTGAGCAACTAGAATATACCTGTGAGTTAAAATATGACGGAGCATCTATCAATTTAACCTATGAAGATGGTAAATTGAAAAAAGCAGTAACTCGAGGAGACGGATTTCAAGGAGATGATGTGACTGCAAATATTAAGACTATTCGTTCCATTCCATTAAAATTAAAAGGAAACAGTGTTGCTAGTTTTGAAATTAGAGGAGAGATTATTTTACCATTGGACGGATTCCATAAAATGAATGCAGAGCGGATAGAAGCAGGAGAAGACCCTTATAAAAATCCTAGAAATACAGCGAGTGGAAGTTTAAAATTACAAGACAGTGCAGAGGTTGCAAGAAGACCTTTAGATTGCTTGTTGTATCATGTGGTGGTAGATAGAATTCCGTTTGCAACACATACAGAAGCGTTGGCAAATGCTACAAAATCAGGTTTTAAAGTCCCAGAAACTCTAAAAGTGGTGAGTTCTATTGATGCTGTTTTTGAGTTTATTGAACATTGGGATATTGAGCGACATAATCTACCTTATGAAACCGATGGTGTTGTGATTAAAGTAAACTCATTGCCTTACCAAGATGAATTGGGCTATACTTCTAAAGCACCGCGTTGGGCAATAGCTTATAAATTTAAAGCTGAGCAAAAAAGTACGATATTAGCATCTATTTCTTATCAAGTTGGTCGTACAGGTGCTATCACGCCTGTTGCAAATTTAGAGCCAGTTGAATTGGCTGGGACGATTGTAAAGCGAGCGTCATTACATAATGCCGATCAAATCGAAAAGCTTGATATAAGAATAAACGATACTGTTTTCGTGGAAAAAGGAGGAGAGATTATCCCAAAAGTAACAAGCGTAGATTTAACCAAAAGACCAGATGATTCTGTGCCTACAGAGTATATTACTAATTGCCCAGATTGTGATACAGAATTAATAAGACAAGAAGGTGATGCCAAGCATTATTGCCCAAATGAATATGGTTGTCAGACGCAGATTGCAGGAAGAATTCAACATTATATTAGTAGAAAAGCGATGAATATTGATGGTTTGGGTGCAGAAACGGTATCTTTATTATGTAAAGAAAATCTAATTAACAATTATGCTGATTTGTATGCGTTGAAAGTAGAGCAAATTATTCCACTAGAGCGGATGGCAGAAAAATCAGCAGAGAATATAATTCAAGGTATTGAATTGTCTAAGCAAATTCCTTTTGAAAAAGTGTTGTTTGGTTTGGGAATCCGATTTGTTGGTGAAACCGTTGCGAAAAAATTAGCCAAACATTTTAAGAGTATTGATAATTTGATGAGAGCTAGCTTTGAAGAATTGATAGCTGTTGATGAAATTGGCGATAGAATAGCAGAAAGTATTGTAGCATTTTCGAATGATTTGATAAATATTCAACTGATTGATCGATTGAAAAATTATGGAGTGCAGTTGCAATTATCCGCAAAAGCGTTAGAAAACCAAACAGATACCTTACAAGGAAAAATATTTGTAGTCTCAGGTGTGTTTACAAAAATGACAAGAAACGAACTCAAAAAATCTATTGAAGATAATGGAGGTAAAATATCAAGTTCTATTTCTAAAAAAACAACTTATATTATTGCAGGCGATAATATGGGGCCAAGTAAAAAGGTAAAAGCTGAAGAACTAAAGATTCCTATCATTTCAGAGGATGACTATTTAGAATTGTTAAAATGATTTTGATACAGTTATTTTATTTCTGCCTAGGACAATTTCACCCATATTTTCTAATTTTTTTAAGATTCTAGAAATAACTACTCTTGAAGAATTTAAGTCGTCAGCAATTTGCTGATGGGTAATAACTATGGTATCTTTTTTTACAATTTTCACCTGTTGTTTTAAATAGTTTTGAATGCGATCATCCAACTTCATAAACGTTAAGCTTTTAATGGTTTCTACCATTTCAATTAGCCTAAAATGATAACTATCAATTATAAAATGCCTCCATGATTTATAGTTAATTAACCAATTTTCAATTTTATGAACTGGTATTAAAATACACTCAGAATTTTTTTCTACAACACCTCTAAACACACTCTTGTTTTGATTGATACAATTTACAAATGAAATAGCACAAGTATCTCCTTTTTCTAAATAGTACAATAAAATTTCATCATCATTTTCATCTTCTTTTGTAATCTTGATAGCTCCATTTAAAATTAAAGGAATATGAATCATTTCATCGCCAAAATTGATAAGTGTATCACCTTTGATAAAATTTTTATAAACTCCAATTTCACTAATTTCATCAAGCAACTCTTTTTCAAAAACTTTAGAAAAAGTAGTGTTCATTTTTTTTCGGACAATTTCTTTGTTGTTTTCCATTTGTTTTTCATTTTCTAAAGTATCTACTGCTTACAGCAGACAGATGTTTAGGTCTTTATCAAATTTATTAAAATAAGTTTCTTTTTCACCTCTTTAAGTCTATATAGAGCAGAGGTCAAAATTGCTTTTTGCAGTTTCGGGAGAGGCTTAACACCTTCCTTCAGCTTTTCTTTTTCTTCTTTTTAAATGAAATGGTTTTTTTCTTTTTTTGTGCAATTGGTTTAGGCTTTAAAGCTGCATTTTTTAAAGTGACGGCAATAAACTGATTGATATCTGAATCTGATTTTTCTATATTGACATTTTTAGTAATCAATTTATTTTGAACATAACTATTTTCTACGCTTAATACTTTTGTATTGTCAAAACCCAATTGATATAAGAGCATATAGACATTGATGGCTTCATTTGGATGAGCACCGTATAAAATGATTGTTTTATTATCCTCCTTTAAATCGTTAAAAATTTCAGAATTTACTTCGCTTAAAATTTCTGGAGCATAGATATGAATGGCATTTTTCAGATGTCCTTTTTCAAACTCAATACGGTTTCTTAGGTCTATCAAGACATAATCAGGATTATTAATTTTTTCTAAGGATATAAAATAATCTGAACTTGTAATCTTTTCTAAGGTATCTTTAGTGTTTACAGTATAGATATGTTTCGGCCTTTTATAAGTTAACAATGCAATGATAATTACCAGTATAGCGAGCATTGCAGCTATAGATATTCTTTTGGTTTTTTCTAGTTCTTTCATAATTTACATGTATAATGTTGATGAAATCTTATTGGATTCCCACTTTCGTGGGAATGACAATTTATCTGAAACCTAGATGCAAGCATCTAGGAATGCTTTTTAAATTAACACCCTCCTTCTGCTTTTCTTTTTTTCTTCTTTTTAAAAGAGATTGCTTTTTTTGGGCCTTTTTTAATTGTTGATTGCTTGATAGATTCAGGGTAGGCAACTCCAAAATATATACTTGCAGCTTTTCTAAAAGCATACAATTCAAATGCCGTAGCAGGCATATTTTCGGTTGGTTTTGTAGGATTGATAATGGTATGAAACCATTTATTGAGACCACCTTTCAAAACGCGTAAATTTTTATATCCTAATCGGTTACATAATATCCAAGCTTGATCTGCATAAAAATTTGTAGTTGAGTACAGCACAACATCAAACTGATCTTGATCTAGGTATGCAGAAGAGCCTTCTTCTAATAATTTTTTTAACGGAATGTTTATCGCATTTGGCAAACTGTTTTTCTTAAAAGAAATAGAATCTCTAACATCTATTACAATAAAAGAAGGATCTTGCTTTATAATGTTGTCTGCCAATTCATCTGTTGAAATATATCTTTCTGAGCTCATAGCATTGCTTAATAATTCTTTAGCATCAATACCTTCATGTTTTTCGTATTTGGGTAATAGTACCAAACCTACAGCAGAAAGAATTAAAATTGCTGCTAATAAGATATATTGAAATGATAAAAACTTTGCGAATTTTCTATTAATCATTTTTTTAAATTTTTTATGAGGCTTGCCTCAGGGTTTCCTATTTACTTTCCTTCATAACTATTTTTGTAGTTCTGGGTGAGGAAGCTAATAAAACACTTTTTTAACTCTATTACGTACTACATCTGATATGGCAAAAGCTATGACGCCAAAAATTGTAAAAAATAAGATAAACCAGTATGGAGATATTCCTAAAGAATCCATTAATGTTACATTGCCTTGAAAATACCCATTATAAATGGGCTCAAAGAGAGTGTATAATTCTGAAAAGATAAAGATACCTATCATAATACCAATGACATAAACCATGGCATCAATTTTACCAATGGCAACACCACATAAACTTGTGCCTGGACAAAAACCTCCTGCAACAAATCCCGCACCCATTATGATACCGCCAATAATTGCTCCCCATAGATATGTAGGGTGCACATATAGTTGACCGATATCTACATAGCCTAAATAATCCATGTATAGTAAGCCTATGATTGAAACAATTGCTGCGGTAAAAAAGACTTTTAAAACAACAAAGTCATAGCCATAAAACACACCTGCAAGCTTGCGTGAGGATGAGAATCCTGAGGCTTCTAAAATATATCCGAATACAATTCCGATAATAATTGCAATAATATTATTCCATTCATGAGGAATAAGTTCGTTTGGAATTAATGGTCCCATAATTTTATTTTTTATATATAATTAAATCCAGTTTTTTCTAAAAAAGTAAGCAAATAAATAACCGCCACCAAAAATAGTAATCATGGTTATAAAGCCACCAGTTGATAATACTGCAGCTCCGCTTAATGCAGCTCCACTTGTGCAACCTCTTGCTATTTGAGCTCCCAATCCAAATAATATACCACCTATTAAGGCAAAGATTAATCTTCTATTTTTTGTAATTTTTGGAGAGTGTTGTACCATTAATTTGATGCGTCCTGTTAGTGCTCCCGAAAGGAAAGCACCTATCAATACACCCATAGCTTCTAGTACCAACCACGTATTTAAAGGTGATTTATCATCATCAATAAATTTACTATAATACGTGTTGTTTTCGGCATGTTGAGGGGTAACGGTACCTACGATGGCTACCACACTACTTTTCATGGCTCCACTAGCTCCTAATCCTCTACCAGTAATATAAAAGGTAAAGATGATTAAAAGTCCGAGTAGAAGCCCTCCAAAGTAAGGATTCCAATAGACATGTCTATTTTGTTTTGTGTTGTCAAATTTTTTCATGTGTTTCTATTTATTGTTTTTTAATGGTCATCTCGATACTTCGGGACTGCTCACTACCGCCAGTTAATCACTTCTTTAGTTAATCAAAATTTTAATATAAATAACGTGTTATTTGCCCTGCTTCAACCATCACAAATCGCAATACCAATCCGCCAATTAAAATTAAGACAGCAGGAACTACTACAGGTACTTTATAGCCAATAATTTCAGCAAATTCTAATACTGCGGGCACAATCAAGCCGAGTATCACTACAAAGCCAAAAAACATTAAGGTAAATTCACCACCTACCAATAATTGCATAGCTTCTAGTTGCACTTCAGATCCGGCAGCCATACTCATAATCATATGTATAATGAGTCCCAATTCAATAACAATAAGCAATAAATCTATTTTGCTAAACAAATGTCTTTCCTTAGCATTTTTGCTTAATAATAATATGGTAGCTGCTCCAGTTGAGAGTCCTGAAGTTAAAAACAAGGGGCCTAATATGGCATTGTTCCATAGCGGTCTCGCATTAAATGCGGATAATAAAATACCAGTATAGATTCCTAAAATAATAGATAAAGGGATTAAGGCATAAGCCATGTTTTTTCGATTCTTTTTTAAGAATTTTTCAAAATTATTTAAGAAATCAAATTTCAATTTCCATTGAGGAAATAGTTCAGAATAATAACTAAAAACCCATAAAAAAGAGATAGGCGTGGTTGCTAATAGCACCCAAGCTCCCCAAGACATTGGAGATTCTAATCGGATTGTTGTGTATAATTGCCAAGTATATAAAGGATGCGTTAAATCATAAACCAATGCCAATAAGCCTAATGACAGTGCGATTGGAGGTATGATAGACGCATATTTAACCGTTGTTGGATAGTCTTTTTCTTTACCTAAAATAGTAATAATAGCGGCAAAAAATAATAGACCAGCACCCAAGCCTCCTAAAAATAGATACAAAGAGATAGGCCAATGCCAAACTTCTAATGTAGGGTCAATATGAGGGATACTTCGTCCACTTATAAATATTTCTTCTTGTTGCATAATATCTTTATTTTATTAAATAATATACGTTAGGTTTTGTTCCTGCTTCAGGAGCCAATGTTTTATGTTTTCTGCTTTTTAGTAATACAGAGACTTCACTGTTAGGGTCATCTAAATCACCAAAGTACATGCACTTGGTTGGGCAAACAGATACACAAGCAGGTAGCTGTCCTTTTTCTAATCTATGATGACAAAATGTACATTTGTCTACATACCCCTCTGGATGTTGAAAACGAGCATCATAAGGACAAGATTCAATACAAGCTCCACAACCAATACATTCATCACCAGTAACCAAAACAATTCCACCCTCTACAACATGACTTGCTCCTGTAGGGCAGCAACGTACACAAGGAGCATTGTCGCAATGATTACAGCGTTCTGATTTTAATTCTAATTCTATAGTAGGATAGGTGCCGCTTACAGATTCGGTTACCCAATCTCTACAATAGCCTACGGGCACATCATTTTCTGTTTGGCAAGCAACCACACAGTCGCTACACCCTACACATTTCAGCGTATCAATTACCATTGCATATCTCATGATACTTTCTCTTTTTTATGTGGGTTTTCAATTATAATTTTCACAAAATTACCTCTCATACCTGTTCCTCCCATGAGTGGGTCGATGGTAATTTTGGTGATTAGTTCTGTATCACTTGCTCCTCTACCATGAGCTCTTGATAATTTTTTATTATTATGTCCGAAACCATGGTACATATATACAGAGTCCCACCGAATACGTTCGGTTACTCTAACCTTAATAGGGAATGATGAAATAATACCATCTTGATTCTCTAGCCAAACTTCTTGATTATTTCTAAGGTCTTCAATTCGAGCTACTTTTGGGTTTACCCAAAGTTTATTTTCATCCATCAAATCATTTAGATAAGGATTGTTGACTGTTCTACTAAAAGTATGCATAGGCGACCTGCCATAATTTAATCTATAGAAACCTTGTTCTGGTTCATCATGCGGTGTGTAAATTGGCATTGGGTCAAAGCCTTTTTCGGCCAATTCAGTTGAATAAAATTCAATCTTCCCGCTATTGGTTGCAAATTCATGAGGCTGCCCTTCTTCTAAAAATAAGGGGCCTGATTTTCGTTTGTATTTTTTAACACCAATTTTTTCCATTTCCTCTAAAGAAGTACCTAGTTGTTTGAGCTGCCAAGCAATTACATCTTTAAAATCTTTATAGTTAAAATAGTCTTGTAAGCCTAAGCGTTCTCCTAATTGTTTGGCAATCCACCAAGCTGGTTTTGATTTGAATCTTGGTTTAGCAGCAGGCATTCGTAAAGCAATAGATGGTTCTCTATTTGTGGCAGAACGTATACCATCATAGCGTTCTAAATAGGTGCATTCTGGCAATACCACATCGGCATAACCTGTTATTTCCATAGGCATCGTGTCTACAACAACTATAAATTCTACAGCATCAATAGCCTTTTCAATAATTTTACGTTGTGGTATGGTATTTAATAGATTAGTACCTGCAATAAACCATGCTTTTACTTGGTGTTTTTGGTCTTTTTTAGGAATTGATGCCTGTACAATTTCATTAGTGATACCCATTTCTGCAAATGGATATTTCTCACCTAACTCTTCCCATCCCCATTTAGGATGCGGGAATGGAGGATGCGGATACGTAGGAATACTTATTTTTTCTTTAAAATAGAATCCACCTCGCCTTCCCCATGAGCCTAGCAGTCCGTTAAGAATAGCAATGGCTCTTTCTCTTTGCGAGTCATCGCCATACCATACCACATGTCTTCCTGGATGTATAATTACAGAAGGAGCCGCCGCCGCCATCACTCTAGCTGTTTTGCGAATTTCTTCTGGTTTAATAGTAGTGATACCATAAGCCCATTCAGGAGTGTAGCCACCAACATGTTCTTTCAATTGATCAAAGCCAAAGCCATAGTGTTCAACATAGTCTTTATCGTATAGGTCTTCGTAGATTAATACATGCATCCACGAAAGTAATAAAGCAATATCTGTTGAGGGTTTAATAGCTAGCCAGTGTTTTGATTTACTGGCTGCCGTAGAAAATCTAGGGTCTACCGTTATAATAGTTGCATCATTATCAATAGCGTCAGACATTTCTTGCACTTGTGTATTGTGCATGTTTTCGCCAATATGCGAACCGATTAATACCAAGCATTTAGTATCTCTAATATCTGTTGGTTCTGGTGATCCAATCCAAGATCCAAAGGTTAATCCAAAGCCAGTTTCTCTAGGGCCTCTACACTGTGCATATGCAGGCTCAGCAATAGTATCAGAACCATAAGCTTTAAAGAGGTGTTCAAGATGACTGCCAGGAGAACCATGTTTAAGCAATGCCATACTTTCAGCACCATACTTCGCTTTGATACCTTTCATTTTTGATGCAATTAAATCTAAGGCTTCTTCCCAAGTAGCTTCTCTATAGGTATCTTTTCCGTCAACTTTTGTTCTGATTAAAGGTGTTTTTAAGCGGTCATTATCAGCATACATGCCTACGCCACCAGTACCTCTTGGGCAAAGTCTGCCATTGCAATGTGGGTCGATATCATTTCCAATTACTTTTTGGATCTTATCGTTTTGGTCTGTGTATGCCCAAGCAGCACATTTCCAAAAGCAAACTTCACAATAAGTAGGTGTTCTTTTAAATGTTTTTGATACATTTTTTATAGTTGATGCTTCCAAATATGAATTGGCACCAAACATATTAATAGCCGATGTTGATACGGCTACACCACCCATACTTAAAGCAGAAATTTTGATAAATTTTCGTCTTGAAGTTGACATAATTTATAGGTATTAAATTTCGATTATTTTATACTGTAAAAATAAAGCTATGTTGCTTCTATTTTCATGATATAAGTCATAAAAAGACTGTTTGTTATGTCACTAAAGCTACATAACAATAAGTGTTAGGAGAGCAGAAAGTGTGCGTTTTATTCTAAATAATAAATAGTAATTTTGTGTATTGATTGTTTTAATAGATAGTAAAAAGCGTTTCCTTAATTTAAAACAAAAAATACTGAACATAGAGATCTTACAGGTTTTGAAAATCTGTGAAGTCTAAAAATTATGAAATCAAAATCAATAGATTGTATACAGTATATTTAATGCATCTTTGCTACTTGCTTAGGTTGATTATTTTTTTATGAAAAATATTTTAAAAAAAGAAAACATATTGTTATGTATACTAGGCCTGCTAGTTTTAGGCTTTTTGTTTTTAAAATTCACTAATTTTAATCTAGGAACATTCACTAAAAATCAAGGATATACCACTATAAACACCAAAAAAGAAACTTGTTTTAATTGTCATATACAAACTACAGGGTTTTCTGACTATCACAACCCTAACACCATTGGTTGTACGAGTTGTCATTTAGGAGACCCGTCAGCTACAGCGAAAGAAGAGTCTCATAAAGAGATGGTGCGTATTCCAGGCAATTTATCAAATGCCGATAAAACCTGTGGTACATGTCACGCCAGTGAGTTACACAAAATTAAACATTCATTAATGACTACCAATAGTGGTTTGGTGGCAGTAGATAAATTTGTTTTTGGAGAAGCAGACTCACCCGATTATCATTATCATATAAAGGATCTTAAATATACTGCTGCCGATAAACATTTGCGAGATTTATGTGCGAATTGTCATTTAGGAGCAGAGAAAAAAAAATTTGGAGCAATCAATCAATTGAGTAGAGGGGGAGGTTGTAATGCTTGTCATTTAAATTACTCAGAAGCAGCAACAAAAAGTTTGGATAATTATATAGATTTTGGAGGGGAAGAGCTGCCTAAAATACATCCATCAACCGATATTTTTGTGAAAGATGAGCATTGTTTTGGATGCCATAGTAGATCGAGTAGAATTTCTACAAATTATATGGGTTGGCATGAAACTTTGCTTGAAACGGACGATATCGTAAATGAAGCGGACTATAAAACTTTTGACGATGGTCGGATTTACAGCTATCAAGGAGAAGATGTACATCATGCAAAAGGGATGTTATGTATAGACTGTCATAGTTCGCATGAGGTAATGGGAGATGGGAA
>CAYRZY010000036.1:0-5640 GCA_964428855.1 uncultured Flavobacteriaceae bacterium | reverse complement strand
GATGGAAAAATTCATCCTATAAAGAAACAAGGAGAAGTATGTGCTAAAGATATGGCTCATAAAAATGTAAGTTGTTCAGCCTGTCATACACAATGGGCACCAAGATGTATTGGCTGTCATACGAGTTTTGACAAAAATGATAAAGAGGGCTATGATTTGTTAGATAAAAAGGAAGTTATCGGGCAATGGATAGAACATATTGCTGATTTTTATGTAGATAAGCCAGCAATGGGTGTTCGGTTTGAGGGAGCTAAGCGATTGATTGAACCAGCAGTACCTGGGATGATCATGACGATAGACCACCAAAGTTTTAGTGAAGATAAAAAAGATAAAAAGTCATTCCATAGGTTGTATGCACCAAATGCACCGCATACCATAACAAAAAAGACACGAGATTGTAACTCATGCCATGCAAACCCCACAGCAATAGGTTATGGAGAAGGGAAGTTAGTGTATGATACTTCACAAGAATATGGAACATGGAAGTTTACACCAGTTTATGAGTTGAATCCGAACGATAAACTACCAGAAGATGCATGGATTCCGTTTTTAAAGCCACAAAAAGCGAAGGTATTTTCTACGCGTACTGATTTTAGACCCTTTACTTTAAAAGAACAAAAAAGAATTTTATTGGTAGGAGCTTGTTTGCAATGCCATAAAGAAGATTCAACGATTATTCAACAAACCTTAAAGTTTGGTTTAGATCCATTATTTATAAAACTGAGTAAGAATTGTATTTTGCCTAAAAATTAAAGCACTCTATTTTCGTATGAAAACCACTAAAATAACAAAAGGCCTTAGGCTATTATTTTTTACTGTTTCGAGCCTTAATATTGTCTGTATTATTTTAAATAATTCGATATTGGAAATGATTTTTAAACCAATGATAACCTTATCTTTAATAGCTTTGTATTATTTTACTGTAAACAAAAAAAATAAGTGGTATGTGGTGGCTCTATTTTTTTCCTTTTTAGGAGATGTATTATTAATGGACAAAAATAATCTGTTTTTATATGGTATTTCAGCTTTTTTAATAACACAATTACTATATATCAAAATAATAATCAGTACGTTAAAAGAATCAAGTTTTGTTCAGAAAATTATGGCTTTTATACCCTTTATTATTTTCTTTTTTTTGTTATTGATGCTTCTTAAAGATAATTTGAATCAATTTTTAATTCCTGTGATAATTTATGGAATGACCATATCTTTTTTTGGTGGAATATCACTATTGAATTATTTGACTACAAAAACCAAAATTACTCAATTATTGTTGTTGGGAGCTATTTTGTTTATTAGTTCAGATAGTATGATTGCTTTGCATAAGTTTAATGAACCAAAATCGTTTTATCCTACAACTATTATGATAGCCTATATCTTAGCACAGTATTTAATTTATAACTATGTTTCAAATAGTACTGAAAACCAAAATACATGAAATATATAATTAAATATTTATTTTTTGTTGCAGTTGCAATTTTAAGTAATTGTACGAAAGATAATAATCAAAATCCAACTGAAAATTGTGTCACAGAAAATTTCTTTTCAGCATATTCGTCTAGAGGTTTTAAAATGGGATTTTCTACTTGGAGTTATGGCCCAGAATTGCAAGATGTTGATGCAACATATCAATTTGTAAATAACAATTCAGATATCTATTCTGAACAGATTGATAATAAAATACCATGGAATGCTTGGATGCAAGATTTGCCATTGCCAACTGAATTTACAGACGAAATAGCGAGTAGAGTTTTAAGAAAAACAACAGACAATCAATTGTTGATTTCCGTTAGTTTGTTGAATGAGGATAGAAGTGAATTGGCTGAAGATTTTGATGGAACAATTCCAGCGTATACTGAGTTGAATGATTTGACGGTCGAAAATGCCTATTTTAAGCATGTTAGTTATTTGATAAATGCTTTTGAACCTGATTATTTGGTGATAGCGATGGAGGTTAATGAATTAAAATTGAAAGCTGACCATAAATGGGATACTTATAAATTATTGATTCAAAATGTAAAATCACGTATAAAACTGTTGCATCCAACGCTTAAAATTTCTGAATCGATAACACTGCATAATTTGTACAAACCTGAAGTTTCGAATCCTGAAGAGTATATAAATGAAATAGTAAATTATATGAATCAGCAAGATTTTGTTGCCATTAGTTTTTATCCTTTTTTTAAAAACCAACATTCCAAACTTGAATTTCAAGAAACATTTGATTTTTTACACAGTAAAATTAACAAGCCTATTGCTTTTGTTGAGACCAGTGCCATTGCAGAAACGTTATCAATACCTAGTTTTAATTTATCTATTGAAGGAAGTGCCTGTGAGCAAAATATCTATTTAGAAACATTGTTAACCAATGCACAAGAACAGCAATATGAGTTTGTTATTTGGTGGGCACACAGAGATTATGATGCTTTATGGCAGACTTTTCCTGATGATGTAAAAGAATTAGGAAAACTATGGAGAGATACAGGTTTGCTAGATGAAAACGGAAAAGAAAGGCTGTCCTATATAACTTGGAAAGCAGTGTTGGATAAATAGAGGGCTACTGTCAGTCGGCATAAATTTTCCCCTTTGGGGAAATGTCCGAAGGACAAAGGGGCTTCTACATAAACATATCCATTCCAGGAATATCAGGCATTCCGCCTTTAGCAGCAGCAGCCATTTCGGCTTCATTTATTTCATTTGCTTTTCCTAAAGCGTTGTTTAGTGCGATGATTAAATAATCTTCAAGTTCGTCTTTTTCTTCGAAGAGGCTGTCATCTATTGAAATATTCCGAATTTCTCTATTAGCAGTAACGGTTACTTTCACCTTTCCGCTACCAGATTCACCATCAACCAAAACCGTATTTAAACGTGCTTTAGTTTCTTCTATTTTTTGTTGAGCTTCTTTAAGCTTCTCCATCATACCAGATAAATCTCCAAACATAATTTTAACATTTTGTTAAGGACAAATTTAGTACTTTAGATGTTCATAAATAGATATAAAATGAAAAAAATAACCCTTTTTTTGATAACAGTAAGCCTTACTTTTGTCACCTCATATTCACAAAATAACATGAAAGAAACAAGTGTAAACCCACCCATTGCAGATAAAGTAGCAAAAAAATTAGAAAATATTGGTGATGTTAGGGTCGATAATTATTATTGGATGCGTTTGACTGATGCGCAACGAAATGATAAAACGCCAGATGAGCATACACAAAAAGTAAAAGAGTATTTAAATGCTGAGAATGACTATTTTGATAGTAAAATGGCTCATAATAAGCAGTTTCGAGAAGATTTATTTCAAGAGATGAAGGCTAGAATAAAAGAAGATGATGAGTCAGTGCCTTATAAAAAGAATGGTTATTTTTATATTACGCGTTATGAAATTGGAGGGCAATACCCAATCCATTCACGTAAAAAAGAGAATTTAGAAGCCAAAGAAGAGATTCTATTCAATGTAAATAAATTGGCAAAAGGACACGAATATTACTCGCTTGGTGGTGTAAGAGTGAGTCCTGATAATAAAATAGCATCCTTTGCTATAGATACTGTAAGCCGTCGTCAATACACCTTACAATTTAAAAATTTAGAAACGGGTAAAGTTTATCCTGATAAAATAGATAATACTACTGGTGGTGCGACTTGGGCAAATGATAATAAAACTATTTTTTACACCAAAAAAGATCCAGTAACCTTGCGTAGCGATAAAATTTTTAAGCATGTTTTAGGTACAGATGCGTCTCAAGATGTTGAAATCTATAACGAAAAAGATGATACTTATGGCACTTTTGTTTATAAAACGAAGTCTCAAAAGTATATTGTGATAGGTTCATATAGTACCTTAACAAACGAATATCAAGTGTTAAATGCTGATAATCCAAATGGGCAGTTTCGTATGATTCAAAAACGAACGCATGGGTTGGAATATAGTATTTCTCATTTTGAAGATCATTTTTACATCCTTACAAACAAGGATAAAGCAACAAATTTCAAGTTGATGAAAACGCATGAAGATAAGACTGGGTCAGAAAACTGGCTTGATGTTATTCCACATAGAGATGATACCTTATTAGAAGATATTTCAATTTTTAAAGATTATTTGGTCTTAGAAGAACGAACTAACGGATTGAATAAAATAAGAATCAAGCGTTGGGATGCTACCGCTGATTATTACTTGCCTTTTGATGAAGAAACCTATTCGGTAGGTGTGTACGGTAATCCTGAATTTGATACCGAGATTATTCGTTATGGATACAATTCGTTTACCACACCAGCTTCAGTAATTGATTTTAATATGAAAGATAAATCAAAAGAAATTAAAAAGGAACAAGAGGTTTTAGGAGGTAAATTTGATAAAAATAATTATACAAGCGAACGTATTTGGATAACTGCTAGAGATGGTAAGAACGTAGCTGTGTCAATTGTACGTAGAAAAGATACTAAATTAGATAAGAATACACCATTATTACTCTATGCGTATGGTTCTTATGGATATACAGTTCCTGACGGATTTAGCACAACACGTTTGAGTTTGTTAGATAGAGGTTTTGTGTATGCATTAGCACACATTAGAGGAAGTCAATATTTAGGTAGGCAATGGTATGAAGATGGTAAATTACTACACAAGATGAATACTTTTACAGATTTTATTGATTGTGGGAAGGCTTTAATCGAAAAAAAGTATACTTCGGCACAGCATTTGTATGCTATGGGTGGATCGGCAGGAGGTTTATTGATGGGAGCAGTCATAAATATGAGTCCAGAAACATTTAATGGTGTAGTTGCTGCAGTACCATTTGTAGATGTAATGACAACTATGTTAGATGAAAGTATTCCGTTGACCACAGGTGAGTATGACGAATGGGGAAATCCGAATGAAAAGGAGTCTTATGACTATATGTTATCGTATTCACCGTATGACAATGTTAAAAAACAAAATTACCCAAATATGTTGGTTACCACTGGTTTACATGATTCTCAAGTGCAATATTATGAGCCAGCAAAATGGGTAGCTAAATTAAGAGAATATAAAACAGATAACAAAATTTTATTGCTGCATACTAATATGGAAGCTGGTCATGGCGGAGCTTCAGGAAGATTTAATGCATTGAAAGAAACAGCAATTGATTATGCATTTCTACTAGATTTAGAAGGAATTATTAAGTAATTTAAAAAAAAATAGTAAATTTGCATGTTATTTTATAATAAGATTTTATAATTTATGAAAAAACATAAAGGGATAACTAATTCAATATTAGATTTAGTAGGCGAAACACCACTAATCAGATTGAATAATATCACAGCCCAATTAGACGGTCAATTCTTAGCGAAATATGAAGCCTATAACCCTGGGCATTCTATGAAAGACCGTATTGCTATTCACATTGTTGAAGAGGCAGAGCGTAGAGGAATCTTGAAAAAAGGAAGTACTGTTATTGAAACTACTTCTGGCAATACAGGGTTTAGCATCGCTTTGGTTTGTATCATCAAAGGGTACGACTGTATTTTAGCGGTAAATTCTAAAGCTTCAAAAGGCAAGATTAATATGCTGAAAGCTATGGGAGCGAAAGTTTATGTTTGTCCACCAAATGTGAGTGCAGACGATCCTCGTTCTTATTACGAAGTTGCTAAAAGATTACA
>CAYRZY010000035.1:0-17457 GCA_964428855.1 uncultured Flavobacteriaceae bacterium | reverse complement strand
ATTGGGTAAATTTACCCTATGAGTTTTTACAAGAAACATCAAATAAAATTATAAATAGAGTAAAAGGTGTGAATAGAGTAGTGTATGATATTAGTTCTAAACCACCAGCAACTATTGAATGGGAATGATTTATTCCGATGAGTATCGGAATCTACCTGAAAATTGATTAAGGTATAATTGATAAATAGAATTACAAAATGAATAAATTAAAATTAACGGTATTATTATTTTTTCTGATAATTGTAAGTGTTTTTTCACAAGAGAAGCCTTATATAACTTATCAGGTTAAAAAAGGAGAAACTGTTTTTAGTGTTTCAAAACAGTTTCAAACTACCACTCAGAATATATTAAAATTGAATCCTGATATTAAAGGGAATGCTATTTCTGAAGATCAGATTTTGATTGTACCTAATAAAAAATTTAGTACTGAGCCTAATATTGATGATGGAGATTATGTAAAAGGAGGTTTCTTATATCATAAAGTTTTAGTTAAAGAGAATTATTTTAGACTAAAAAAGGAATATGGAGTGTCTAAACGTACACTGAAAAAGTATAATTCAGTGTTGAAAAGAGGAGGTTTAGTTGCAGGGCAGGTAATTAAAATTCCTGTGAAAAAAGGACGAAAAATTGAAACAAGATCAGCAACGGTAGAAGATAAAAGTACAAAACCTTATTTAGTTAAAGTAAGCGAAACCAAGTATATGATAGCTAGACGTTATGGTATTAAGGTTAAGGAATTAGAAGCATTAAATCCTGAAATAAAAGAAAGTTTAAATGAAAACTCTATAATTAAAGTCCCAAATAGAAGAGAAATACCTGATTTGGTAGAAGAAGGTATAATTATGTATCAAGTTGAGAAAAAGGAAACGCTATTTAGCTTAAGTCAAAAGTTTGCTATTTCTCAAGCTCAATTGTTAGAGCATAATCCTGAATTGAGTAAGGGTGTAAAAGAGGGTGTAATTATTAAAGTACCAAAATCGGTAACCTTTACAAATAATCAAATTTTTAGACCAAGTTCACTTTCTAATAAGCAACTAAAAGTAGCGATACTCTTGCCTTTTATGGGAGGTAAAACAATTGATTTTAATGAGAAAACGACAAGTTCTAAAAAATTAACTAGAACGTTAAATATTGTTACTGATTTTTATTTAGGAGCTGAAATGGCTTTAGACTCATTGAAAAAACAAGGTTTGTCAATATCAGTTAAAGTATTTGATACCAAGAATAGTCTAACAACCACTTCTACAATTTTAAAAACAAATCAATTTAATAATGTCGATGTTGTTATAGGCCCAATGTTTTTACAGAATGTTAAATTTGTAAGTAGAAGTTTAGAGAATGAAAAGGCTGCAATTATTTCACCTGTTTCATCAAAGAATCATGCCGTTTTTGCATCTAAGAACACAGTACAAGACTCTCCTTCTAATGAAGCATTATCTGAGAAAGTCTTAACGTATATTGCAAAAAATTATGACAATCAAAATTTAATAGTAATTACTGATGATGTTAAAGGTAATAAAGCAAAATATGATAGAATTATTGCTTCATTAAATAAATTAGATTCTACCCAAAAGGTTCGAATATTAACACCTATTAAAGGTTATATCAAGCCTGAGTTATTTAGAAGAAATTTATTAAATGGAAAAGAAAATTGGATTGTTTTATTAACTGCCGATCATTCAATAACAAATGATGTGGTTCAGAACCTTGGTGTTTTACCTGAAAAAATGAAAGCAACACTTTTTGCGTTGCATTATAAGGGTAATTTTGATAAAGTTCAAAATCAACACTTGGCAAGAGTAAATTTCCATTTCCCTACTGCTAGTTTTATTGACTATGAAGATGTAAAGGTTAAGCAATTTGTAAATAAATACAATAGAAAGAACCACACTGACCCTTCTGAATATGCTTTTAAAGGCTTTGATGTTACTTATGATGCATTGATACGTTTAGCAACAGCTACTATGGTGAATAGTGCTTTTTCTGGTGGTATTTCTGAAAGAACTTCAAGTAAATTTCAATACATTAACAATTCAGGTAAAGGCTTTAAAAATAAAGGTATTTATTTAGTTAAGTATGATGGGCTTAACCTGGTAAATGTAGAGAAATAGGCTTTTATATATATAATGAAGAAATATAAAATCATCCATATACTTTTCTTAATAATCTTTAGTTCAATAGTATTCACATCTTGTACTGTTGTACAATTTCAAACAGCAAGTCCAAAACAAGGTGATAAGTTAGATGTTTTTCCTGATGAATTAATTGGGGAATATGTTAATGTTGAAAAATTAAATGACACCTTGATTATTAGCCAAAAAGAATATAAAATTGGAAGGGTAAAGTATGCCAAAAATATAATATTTGAACATGGAGATTTATCTGACAAAAGTTTTTTATTAAAAAAAGTAGATGACTTTTACATTTTAAATATAAGAAAACATGAAGATGAAGGTTTTTGGTTGGCACTTCCTATCAAATTGAAAGATAATATACTTAAGGTGTATTATTTAAATATGGAATCAGAGATTAAAGATAAAGAAAGACAAGCAGCTTACAAAAAAGAGAAACTAAAGCTTTTAAAATCTATGACTGAAGTAAAGCTAATCTCTAAAGAGAATAGTAAAGATGATACCTATTTAATTAATCCTACAGATAAAGAGCTGAATAGAATGTTGAATTCTGATTTGTTTGATAAAATTTTAGAATTTAAAAGAATAGTAGAGTAATTATTTTGCATAAAAAAACCATTGCATTTACAATGGTTTTTTTGATTTCATTTGAGTCATAAATTTACACCAACATCGTCACAGGGTTCTCAATATATTCTTTTAAAGTCAATAAAAATTGAGATCCTGTTGCTCCATCAACCGTTCTATGGTCACAAGCCAAGGTTAGTTTCATTGTATTACCTACAACAATTTGTCCTTCTTTAACTATTGGTTTTTGTACAATAGCACCCACCGATAAAATCGCTGAATTTGGTTGATTAATGATAGACGTGAAATCAGTAATACCAAACATTCCTAAATTAGAAATTGTAAAAGTACTGCCTTCCATTTCTTGAGGGGTTAGTTTTTTGTTTCTCGCTTTACCAGCATAGTCTTTTACTTTAGCACCAATTTGTTGTAAACTTTGTTCGTCTGCAAATTGTAAAACAGGTACTAGCAGTCCGTCTTCAACAGCTACGGCTACACCTATATGTACATGGTGATTGATGCGTATTTTGTCATCAAACCATTGTGAATTCACAGCAGGATGTTGTTTTAATGCCAAAGCAGTTGCTTTAACCACAATGTCATTATAAGAAATTTTAGTATCAGGTACAGAGTTGAATTGTTGTCTAAAAGCTATGGCGTTATCCATATTAAACTCAACGTTTAAATAATAATGCGGTGCTGTAAACTTTGATTCTCCTAATCTGCGAGCAATCACTTTACGCATTTGCGAGTTAGAAATTTCTTCAAAACTCTCTTGCCCGCTAGGTACAAAAGGCAGCGTCATTGACGCATTTTGTGTTGGAGTGAAATTTTCCACATCACTTTTGATGATACGACCACCTTCACCAGACCCTTTAACTTGAGCCAAGTTGATACCTTTTTCTTGTGCTATTTTTTTTGCCAAAGGTGAAGCTAAAATTCTTCCACCAGAAGCAGTTGTTGTTTGACTAACAACGGTTGTCGCTGGTTCAGTTTTTGTAGGTTGTTCAATGTTTTTTGTTTCTTCTTTTTCAGATGTTTTGCCAAAAGCACCATTTTTAATAGATTCAATTAGAGCTTTAATATCTGTTCCTTTTTTACCGACAATTGCCAATACACTATCAACAAGTGCCGTTTCGCCTTCATTAACACCAATATGTAAAAGAGTGCCTTCATAAAAAGATTCAAATTCCATCGTGGCTTTGTCAGTTTCAATTTCAGCAAGAATGTCACCTTCAGTGATAGTTTCTCCAACTTTTTTAAGCCAAGAAGCTACAGTCCCTTCAGTCATAGTATCACTCAAACGGGGCATGGTCACAATTTCTACACCGTCAGGTATATTTACATCATTACTTGCCTTTTCTTCTTTTTTACTAACTTCTTTTTCCTTAGAGTCAGAAGCCCCCTTTGGGGATTTAGGAGATAATAACTCAGAAATATCTTCACCTTTTTCACCAATAATAGCCAATAGAGTATCTACTTTTGAAGTTTCACCTTCTTGTACTCCAATATGTAGAAGAGTACCTTCGTAGAAAGCTTCAAAATCCATAGTTGCTTTATCGGTTTCTATTTCTGCAAGAATATCTCCTTCAATAATAGTATCACCAACTTTCTTTAACCATTTAGCTACAACACCTTCTTCCATAGTGTCACTTAAACGAGGCATGTTAATTATCTGAGCCATTTTTATATTTTTTGTCATTCCTGCGAAAGCAGGAATCTTTATTAATTATTTCTGTCCCGAGTATTTGGGACTGCCTACGCAGGAATGACAGTCAGCTTTTGAATACAAATACTGCTAACTAACCATTGCAAACCGAATACTATAACCGGTGTTTTAAAAACGGATAATCTTCTTGTTCATACACCATATCATACAATTGTTGTTTGTCTGGATATGGAGATTCGTCAGCGAATTTTTCACATTCAGCAACTCTCTTTTTGACATCATCAGCTATCGCTTTAATTTCAGTTTCGGTTGCATATTTTTTCTTTTTTATAATATTAAGTACTTGAGTAATAGGGTCTATTTTCTTGTATTCAGAAACTTCATCTTTTGTTCTATAGTGTTGAGCATCACTCATAGAATGTCCTCTATAACGATATGTTTTCATTTCTAAGAAAGTAGGGCCGTTTCCTTTTCTAGCACGTTCTATAGCTTCATGCATAGCTTCAGCTACTTTGATAGGATTCATGCCGTCAACTGCTTTACTAGGCATTTCATAAGCCAAACCTAGTTTCCAAATTTCTAAGTGATTAGAAGTACGCTCTACTGAAGTTCCCATGGCATACCCATTATTTTCAACGATAAAGACTACAGGTAAATTCCAAAGCATTGCCATATTAAAAGTTTCATGTAAAGAGCCTTGTCTTGCAGCACCATCTCCAAAATAAGTTAATGTAACGGCATCGTTACCTTTATATTTATCGCCAAAAGCAATACCTGCACCTAGTGGAATTTGACCTCCAACAATACCATGACCACCATAAAAACGATGTTCTTTAGAAAAAATGTGCATTGAACCTCCCATTCCTTTTGATGTACCCGTAACTTTACCATACAATTCTGCCATAACACGTTTTGGGTCTACCCCCATACCGATAGGCTGTACGTGGTTACGATAAGCAGTAATCATTTTATCTTTGGTTAAATCCATGGCATGTAAAGCACCAGCCAATACAGCTTCTTGTCCGTTATATAAATGTAAAAAACCTCTTACTTTTTGTTGGATATAAACGGCAGCAAGTTTATCTTCAAACTTACGCCAGAATAACATGTCTTTATACCAATTAAGATACGTTTCTTTTGTTATTTTCTTCATCTAATTATTCTAGTTGATACAATTAACTACAAAAATAACATTTTAGTGTTAGTATCGAAACAAAGATTGAAAATATTTACGAAAAGGTTATTTATTAGTGACACTTTATTTTTTCACACTGAACACTGAACACTGAACACTGAACTAGTCCATATACTCTTCAATAGTTTATTCACATTGGATGTAATCTACAAATAAAAAATAAAACTACTTAAATAAACATCAATCCCAGACGAATATGAATTCACTCTTTTTTAATCAAGCCATCTCAAATACTTTTGATGCACAATAGAAGCGGAAACCGAAAAGCTTTAAATAGAGTAGGTAAATTTAAATAAATTACAATGAAAACAAAAATATTATTACTATTACTATTTGTATTAACCACAAGCTTGTTTGGGCAAGTTTGTGGGACTTTAACAGATTCTAAAAATCAAGACTTCTCTCATTTAAAGGTGAAAATGAACCATGATCCTGTTTGTATTAACGTGAGATATCATATTCTTAGAAATGATAATGGAATTGGAGGAATTAATTCTAATCAATTGGATGGTATTACAAATTTATTAAACGAAGTTTACAACGAACACGATTTGTATATAAATGATTTAGGATTTGATTTTATAGATGACACAACTTATTTCAATATTAGTTCTGATACTGAATTTGAAGAGTTAGTTCAAATAAATAATCAAGAAGACGCTATAAACATTTACTTAGTTGATTCAGCAACAGGTTATCTAGGTAGAGCTAATGGGATACTAAGTCAAGCATTTGTAGTTGTAAATAACTCTGCTGACACAAATGTTGTTTCACATGAATTGGGACATTGTTTAAATCTTTGGCATACGTTTCAAGGCACTAAATCTGGTACTTCTGGGTGTGCTGAATTTATTAATGGTTCTTCTCCAAATTGCTTGGATTGTGGGGATTATGTTTGTGATACACCAGCTGATAATGGTAATGGTACTTCAAATGGTTACAACCCAGATATGTTCAATATTATGTCATATTATGATGATATAAATCGTTTAACAAATGGTCAATCAGAAAGAATAAGGTTGGCCATATTGGGCTCACCTATTCTTCAACAAGTACGAGTAGAAGGAGGTTGTTCAGCACCTGAAGGGCCATCTACGATATGTAGTGTTATGTCTTCAGGAGAAAAACCTCCTACAAACACGACATACTTGTTGGAAGGTTTGGATATTTCTTTTCCCGTAAACTGGAATGTTTCTCCAAATTTAGAAATAATAACATCAGTAAGTAATAGTATTACTGTTAGACCTATTAATGCTTTAGTCAATGAAATGGCTTTTGTTGAAGCTGTATACCCATCATATACAATTCGTAAAGAGATTTGGATAGGAAACCCAATACTAACTTTCACTGCAGAGCTGGATGAAGAAAATATTGCTTACGATGCTTTTATAGGAGTTGAAGAAAATCAAAATATAATATCTGTAGAGTGGGAAGTGCTTTCAGGTAATGGGAATATAATACCAAACACTAGTAATAATTTTTATGCTGATATAAGTGGTGGTGCAGGAGAATGGTTAATGAATGGCAAAGTTACAGTAATAAATGATTGTGGAGAAACAGTTAAGTATTTTACATTAGGAAATAATCCCCCGCCAGAAAATATTTATCAATTATGCTCTTTAGGAAATGATATTTATAAGGTATCAAAGAGTGGTTCAAAATGTAGTTCTAGTGAGAAGAGGATTTCGAAAAAAGTAAATATGATTGTTTATAATATTTACGGAAGACCTGTTGTATCAACTGCTAAGAGTAGAATAGATCTATCTAATTTAAAACAAGGAATTTATATTATCAATGTTATTATAAGTAATGAATTAATTACAAAAAAAATAATAAAGTATTGATAGGCTTTTTTTAAATAAAGGAATATTAATAAAAGCGGAAACCGAAAAGCTTTAAATAGAGTAGGTGAAATTAAATTTATTAAAAATGAAAACATTAAAATTATTTATGTTATTAATAATGGCATCACTTGTATTTGCTTCTTGTACTCAAGAAGAACCAAATGCAGATTTAGAAACTAATTCAGAAAAATCTGTTACTGCAAAAAAAGGTAAGAGTTCTAACAAAACAGACAAACCTATGTTAGAAATAGTTTATTTCAATCAGATGTGTAATGATGCTAACCAAACCTTAATTATAGACTTTGAATGGACAAGTTCTACTTTTCCAGAATTTACCCCATTTTATGTAAATGTATACGAATCAGATGGCACTACTTTTGTTGCAGGCTGGCACAGGTATCAGGGCACACTAGACTCTTTTTCTATGTATTTAAATCAGTCAAATTCAGACGCAGGGAATCTAGGTTTGAATAATTCAAGTGATTATATTGTAAAAGTAACTTTTTATGAATTAGACCTCTCATTTACTTTTCAACTAGACAATACTAGTTGTTATGATACTGCAGACCAGGGAGACCCAATTAAAGAGTGAGTCTTAATCATTTTTAAAAAACTAAAAGCTGACTATAATGGTCAGCTTTTTTTTAATAAGATTTTTAGCATTAAAAATCATTATGAATCCATATAATCTTCAATAGGATTGCAAGAACACACTAAATGTCTGTCACCATAAGCATCATCAACTCTACGAACAGGTGCCCAAAATTTATTTTCAGCAATATAAGGTAACGGAAATGCTGCTTTTTGTCTAGAATAGCTATAATCCCAATTATCTGTAGTTAACATAGCTTGGGTGTGTGGTGCATTTTTTAGTACAGAATCTTTGTCTGTAACATACTCCTCAATTTCTGTTTTTATTTGAATCAAGGCATCACAAAACTTATCTAACTCTTGTTTGCTTTCACTCTCAGTAGGTTCTATCATAAGCGTTCCTGCAACGGGAAAAGATACTGTTGGTGCGTGAAAGCCATAATCCATCAAACGTTTGGCAATATCAGTAACTTCAATACCTTTGGCTTTAAATTCTCTAAAATCAACTATCATTTCATGGGCAGCAAAACCTTTCTCTCCTGTATATAAAATACTATAGTATTTTTCTAATTTAGCTTTGATATAATTGGCATTTAAAATGGCGTAAATGGTTGATTTTTTTAAGCCTTCTTCTCCGAGCATTTTAATATAACTATAGGATATTAAATCTACCAAAGCTGAACCATAGGGTGCTGCTGAAATAGCCGAAATAGCTGTTGAACCTCCCGTTTTAACGATAGGGTTGGTTGGTAAAAATGGTGCTAAATGTTGAGCTACACAAATAGGCCCAACACCTGGGCCACCACCTCCATGTGGAATAGCAAATGTTTTATGTAAGTTTAAGTGGCAAACGTCCGCTCCAATGGTTGCAGGATTTGTCAAGCCTACCTGAGCATTCATATTTGCTCCATCCATATATACTTGTCCGCCATTGCTATGGATGATCTCTGTGATTTCCATAATAGCAGATTCAAATACGCCATGTGTGGACGGATACGTAACCATTAAGGCCGCTAAATTATCTTTATGCAATGCTGCTTTTTCTTTTAAATCAGTCACATCAATATTCCCTTCTTCGGTGGTTTTTGTAACTACAACTTTCATACCTGCCATGACTGCTGAAGCAGGATTTGTACCATGTGCCGAAGCAGGAATCAAACAAATATTTCTGTGCGATTCGTTATTTGAGTTGTGAAAAGCTCTAATACACATCAAACCTGCATATTCACCTTGAGCACCTGAATTTGGCTGTAGTGAGGTAGCAGAGAATCCTGTAATAATAGTTAAATCATCTTCCAACCCTTGTAACATCTCTTGATAGCCTTGAGCTTGTTCTTTAGGAACAAAAGGGTGAATGCTATTCCAGCTACTAGAGCTTAAAGCTAACATTTCAGAAGCGGCATTTAATTTCATGGTGCATGAGCCTAACGAAATCATAGAATCAGTTAAGGAAATATCTTTACGTTCTAATTTTTTTATGTACCGCATCATTTCTGTCTCAGAATGGTATTTTTTAAAGACCTCATGAGTAAGAAAATCAGAAGTACGTACCAATCCTTTTGGAATACTGATACATAATGAGCAATTATTTATTGTAATAGCATCTTTGTTCTCGGCTTCAGCAAGGACATTTAAAATAATACTCAGATCATTGTCTGTAGTGGTTTCATTGATTGATATCCCAATGGTAGTATCATCAATAGTCAAGAAATTAATTTCACTTCTTTCAGCAATAAATTTTAGTTTTGAGGTGCTGGTAACTTTAACTTGTAAAGTGTCAAAATAGGTAGAATTGATCTGTTCTATACCAAGTTTTTCAAGGGCTTCATTTAAAGTATTTGCTAGTGAATGAATTCTTTTTGCTGTATATTTTAATCCTTCTGCACCGTGATAAACACCGTACATACCTGCCATAACTGCCAGTAAAACTTGTGCAGTACAAATATTTGAAGTGGCTTTTTCACGTTTAATATGCTGCTCTCGTGTTTGTAAAGCCATCCGTAAAGCTCTAGTGCCATCTACATCTAGAGTAATCCCGATAATTCTTCCTGGAATTAAGCGTTTGTATTCCTCTTTTGTAGCGAAATATCCCGCATGTGGACCGCCATAACCTAAGGGGATTCCAAAACGTTGAGACGTACCAATAGTGACATCAGCACCCATTTCTCCTGGAGATTTTAATACTGCTAAGCTCAATAAATCTGCTGCAACAACAACTTTAGTGTTGTTTTGATGAGCGGTATTTATAAAATCGGTATAATCGTAAACCTGTCCGTATTTTGTTGGGTATTGAACGATAGCTCCAAAGGTTTTCGATGACAATTCAATTGTTTCATGATTGCCGAAAATCAATTCAATCCCTAATGGTTCTGCACGTGTCTCTAAAATGGCAATAGTTTGTGGCAATACTTCCGTTGAAACAAAAAATTGAGTTGCATCAGCCTTTTTTTGATCTCTAGAGCGGGCATTGTATAATAATGTCATTGCTTCGGCAGCAGCTGTACCTTCATCTAATAATGAAGAATTTGCCATTTCCATACCTGTTAAATCAATAATCATAGTTTGGTAATTGAGTAAAGCTTCTAATCTGCCTTGAGAAATTTCTGCTTGATAAGGTGTGTAAGAAGTATACCAACTCGGATTCTCGAAAATATTACGTTGTATCACTGCAGGTAAAATAGTGGCATGATAGCCTAAACCAATGTACGTATTATATGTTTTGTTTTTTGTAGCCAGATTCTGAATGTGAGCACTAAACTCATATTCACTCATAGGTTGAGGTAAATTCAAATCGTTTTTTAAACGAATATGCGAAGGAATGGTATTCTCTATAAGCTGATCAAGGTTTTTTACACCTATGGTTTTGAGCATTTCTTGAACCTCATTTTGTGTTGGGCCTAAATGTCTTTCTACAAAAGAATCTGTTTTCATTCTGAAAATTTTAATGTTAGATACTGCTCAAAAGTACTTAAATAAAGTATAATTTTTAAACTAAAAACAGTTATTTTATCAACTCGTTTTTGATTTTATTACTTTTGTAGCATGAGTTTTGCAAAACGCATTTTTAACTTTTATATTTTTAGTAACCTTCATGTTGCTTTGGCTACATTTAGCTTGGTTAAAATTACTTTATTGACTTATGGGATTAAGGATAACTTAGTACCCTTTTTTGTTTTTTTTGCTACAATTGCATCGTATAATTTTATACGATTATATACCATTGATACGATTCAAGATTGGTTTTTTCAGTTTATTAAAATGAATAAAAAGAGTATTGTAGGGCTAACCTTAGCGAGTGCTTTACTCATTGTTTACTTGGGGTTTTCATTGCGACTACAAACATTAATCGCTTTGATTCCTTTTGGGATGTTTACACTGTTTTATGTAATTCCTTTTCCTATGCAAAAGAAGAATCGAGTTACGCTGAGAAGTTTGGCTTTTTTAAAGTTATTTTTAATTGCTGTTTCTTGGGCAGGGGTTACTGTTTTAATTCCTTTATTACATTATAATATAACGATAGGGCGGTCAGAAATGTTCATTTTCATACAACGTTTTTTATTTATTTTGGTGATCACATTGCCTTTTGATATTAGAGATATAAATTATGATAAAGACACTTTAAAAACCTTGCCTCAAGTTTTAGGTATTCCGAAAGCAAAGAGAATTGGCTTACTGTTTTTAATGCTTTTTTTAGGAATTGAACTGTTTAAAAATTCATTGATTTCAAATCAGTTTCGAATACATTTAATAGTAGCATTACTATCCTTATTTTTTCTATTTCGAGCCAATCAAAATCAGCACAAGTATTATAGTGCATTTTTTGTGGAGAGCTTGCCTCTTGTTTGGTTATTGGTTTTTAGTTGGTATTGAAGGGGGTTCCCTTTCTCGTTGTATATTTAGGTGGAAAATCACATCAGAACTGACCTTTACTTCAAAACTTTTATAGAATAGTATTTACCTGTTTTTACATCATGAATCTTTAGAAAAAACAAACGGTGTTTTATTTTTGAAGTATCTAGTGTATTAGAATCAAATTTACCCGATGCTAATAATTGTCCGTGTGGAGAATAGATTTCGTATTGATTTCCCATCATTTCCATATTAAAAGTGATAGTGTCTTTACTGGGATTTGGATAAAATTGTATGTTTTTTGAATATTCTTCTGATACTGATAAGTTAGAATTATCAAAACAAGGTTGTCCGTTTCCACAAGGGAAATCATCCCATATTTCAATATCATCAACCCATTGATGGATAGTATTTGAACTTGTGTATGCTGTAAATAGCATAATTCTATTAATTGGCTCTGTAATTTTTGTAGAACCCTTGTAATCTGCCACAATTTCACCATTTATTGCCCACCAAAACCGACCATCATTCCCTGTGCTTCTGTGCCAGAAAATTTCTACTGTAAACCACTCTCCTTGAGGAACATTAATTTCTAAATTTTCTTGATACCAATATTCATCATATGGTAAGCCTCCATTAGCTTCACTATCACCGTGTACATACCAATGCAGTCCGTTAGCTTGGTCGTTATAAATATATGCAGCAATCCTATAATCTCCACTGGTTTTCCATTCAAAAAATGTTAACCAACCATCATTAGCTAGAAGTGTTTCAAGGTTTGATTCGAATTTGAGATTGTATCGTAAATAGATATCGCCTCCTTCATAATCAGTTTCAATAATATATGGGTCTTGTGTCCACCCTTCTGCTTTTTTTTTAATATTTAAATGGATGGCTCGTGTTGGGTTTCCGTTACGATCATTTACAACTTCTAAAGTATTTTCAATATAATCAATACTAGGTAGTTTTGCATCTACAAGAACTTGAAAAGTGCCTTTTCCTCCCCAAAGATTGATAGGCCATGAATATTCAGAGTTGTCTGAACCTTTTAGATCTTGCCACCAAGTACCAGCATCTGGACTGTCATAAAAAGGAGACTCAAGAAAAACGCCCTCTTCAAAAGATGATTCAAAGAGTAAATTTTGAGTGTTTAGGTTTGTGGATATGCATAATAGCACCAACAAGCTAAGAAGAAGTTGTATTTTATTTGTAACCATAACAGGATGTTTAATGATTTGGTTATACATACTAAAACATTTATATTTTAGGATAAGCCATCAATGTTTGTTAAGACACTTCTTATATAATACTTTCAAAATTCAATTATCTAAAAATGGTCTGTTTTCTATCAGGACCTACTGAAACTATTTTAATTGGTATTTGTAGTTCTTTTTCAATAAAGTCAATATAGGTAATTAAATTTTCTGGTAATTGGTTCGCAGAATCCATTTGAGTTAAATCAGCTTCCCACCCTTTAAATTCAGTATAATTTACACTTACATTTTCTGGTTCTATATTGTACGGTAAATGTGTTATTTCTTTTCCTTTATAGGTGTAAGATGTACACACTTTTAAGGTGTCAAAACCTGAAAGTACATCACCTTTCATCATGTTTAATTGTGTAACACCGTTGATTTGAACCGCATATTTTAAGGCAACCAAATCTAGCCATCCGCAACGGCGGGCTCTACCAGTGGTAGCACCAAATTCATGACCTATTTTCGCCATAGCTTCACCATCTTCATCAAAAAGTTCAGTAGGGAAAGGTCCTGAACCTACACGTGTGGTATAGGCTTTAAAAATACCAAATACTTCACCGATTTTATTTGGTGCAACTCCCAAACCTGTACAAGCACCTGCAGCAGTAGTGTTTGAAGAGGTTACAAACGGATACGTACCAAAGTCAATATCTAATAAAGAACCTTGAGCACCTTCAGCCAATATGGTTTTATTGTTTTGCATAGCATCGAATAAATACTCTTCGCTATCAATAAAAGTCAATTGTTTTAATGTGTCTACAGCATTACAAAACTCTTCTTCTAATTCTTTAAGGTCAAATTGAATATCAACATCAAAAAATTCAAGCATCTTTAAATGCTTTTTAGCTAGAGCATTGTATTTGTCTTTCCAGTTTTCTAATTCTAAATCGCCAATACGCATACCGTTTCTACCGGTTTTGTCCATATAAGTTGGACCAATTCCTTTTAAAGTAGAACCAATTTTGGCTTTTCCTTTAGAAATTTCAGAGGCGGCATCAAGTAACCTGTGTGTTGGTAAAATAAGGTGTGCTTTACGCGAGATTAATAATTTTGATTTAAAATCAATATTGTATTTTTTAAGATCTTCAAGTTCTTTTTTGAAAATTACAGGGTCAATAACGACACCATTACCAACAATATTTATCGCTTTATCGTGAAAAATACCTGAAGGTATTGTATGTAAAACGTGTTTATTGCCATCAAAAATTAAAGTATGTCCTGCATTTGGCCCACCTTGAAAACGAGCGATAATGTCGTAATTTTTGGTAAGTACATCTACAATTTTACCTTTTCCTTCATCTCCCCATTGTAATCCTAATAATAAATCAACCATCAGTGGTGTATAATTTTTTGTTTAATATATAATTGGTCTAATTTTCTTTTGTATTAGACGTTGCTTTCTTTTTTGTTCCGTAAAAATACAAAGAGTGTTTATGAATGTCAATTTCAAAAACTTCTTCAATAGTTTTTTTAATCAATTGTATTCTTGGGTCACAAAACTCTTTTACTTCGCCAGTATCTGTTATAATAACATGATCGTGTTGTTTGTCAAAATACGATTTTTCATAATGAGCTTGATTTTGACCAAACTGATGACGTCTGACCAAACCACATTCCAACAACAATTCAATAGTATTATACAAAGTAGCTCTACTAACTCTGTATTTTTTATTCTTCATGTAAATATAGAGAGACTCTATATCAAAATGATCGTTATGATCATATATTTCTTGAAGAATAGCATAACGCTCAGGCGTTTTTCTATGACCATTATTTTCTAAAAATGCTGTAAAAACATTTTTTACAATTTCTTGATTTTTAGAATTGTCCATGTGGTAATTGTATAGCTTTAAAAGGCAAATTTACATTTAAAAGTGAAAGAATAGAGTCTTGTTAATTAAAAAAATGAACAACTTTTGAACAACTCTTAAAAAGAGTTTTAAATGCTTGTGATTATAAAGGATTTTTTAATTGTTTAGTCGGGTTACTTTGTCTATACCGTCTATTTTTTTTAATTTTTCTATAAGCTTTTTAAGCTGAATATTGTTTTTTATCCCTACAGTTATTTGTCCGTCAAAAATATCTTGCCCTCCTTTGATATTCAAATTGTAGATGTTTACATGCATGCTGGTTGATATTACTTTTGTGACATCATTGACCATCCCGATATGATCCATCCCTGTTAATTTTAGCGTTACTTTATGTTCACGTTGAGAAGAATCGATCCATTTTGCAGGCATGATTCTATAAGCGTATTGCGATTGCATACTAATGGCATTTGGGCAATTTTGCTTGTGAATTTTTATGCCTTCTGAAACTGTAACAAAACCAAAAACTTTATCCCCAGGAATGGGACTGCAACATTGAGCTAGTTTGTAATCTAGTTTTTCTTCATCTTTACCAAAAACTAATAAGTCAAATTTATCAGTCAAGTCATTATTTTTATTTTCAGGTATATTTTTAGAACTTCTTTTTATGGTGTTTCTAAAGAAATTATAGATGGCATTACTTCTTTGGCTAACAAAATTTTTGAGCTGTTGATTGTCAATAGCTCCATTACCAAACCTGTAAAATAGGTCGTGACTGGTTTTTAGTTTAAAATAATTAACCAACTCATTGGTAGTTTTTTCATTAAAGGGAACTTTCAAATGTCTGAGTTTACGCAGAAGTACTTCTTTACCTTCGTCAGCAATAATTTTTTGACCTTCTTTTAATGCCGTTTTTATTTTAGATTTAGCCCTTGCAGTTTGTACATGATCTAACCAACTTACTTTTGGCTTTTGATTTTTTGAAGTAATAATTTCAACTTGATCACCACTATTAAGTACATGATTTAGTGGTACTAATTTTCCATTAACCTTAGCTCCTCTACATGTTAAACCGACATCTGTATGAACTGCGAATGCGAAATCTATTGGAGTTGCTCCTTTAGGTAAGGACTTTAATTCTCCTTGTGGAGTAAATATATAGATTTCTTTGGCGTATAAATTGAGTTTAAATTGCTCAACAAAATCGACAGCATTGATATCAGGATTTTCAAGTGTTTCCTTCAATCTATTCAACCAACTTTCTAGTCCGCTTTCTTTTTCGCGACCATGTTTGTATTTAAAATGTGCTGCATACCCTTTTTCGGCTATTTCGTCCATACGTTTTGAACGAATCTGTACTTCAACCCATCTTCCTTTGGGTCCCATTACAGTAATGTGTAATGATTCGTAGCCTGTTGATTTAGGCTGAGAAATCCAATCTCTTAAGCGTTTCGGATTCGGACTAAAGCTATCAGTAACAATAGAATAAATTTTCCAAGCATTGAATTTTTCTTGAGATAATTCAGAATCATAGATAATTCTAATGGCAAATTTATCATAGACTTCATCATAAGTAACCGCTTGATTTAGCATTTTCTTTCTTATGGAGTAGATAGATTTAGTCCTTCCTTTTATCTCATAACCAAGTTTCTCTTTATCTAATGCAGTCTCTATATAATTAGAAAATTCTTCTATATATTTATTTTGTTGCTCCTTGCTTTCTTTGATTTTAGTTGAGATATCATTAAAAACTTCAGGTTCTGTATACTTTAAGCCTAAATCTTCAAGTTCAGTTTTTATATTATACAAACCTAGTCTATGTGCTAGTGGAGCATAGATATAAAGTGTTTCTGATGAAATTTTAAGTTGTTTGTGTTGTGGCATTGCATCCATCGTTTGCATATTGTGCAATCGATCGGCTATTTTTATCAGAATTACCCGTACATCATCATTCAATGTAAGTAACATTTTTCTGAAATTTTCTGCTTGAATAGAAACTTCTTGGTCTTTACTAAGTCTTGATATTTTTGTGAGTCCATTTACAATTCTAGCCACTGTTTCTCCGAAGAGACGCTCAATATCCTCAAAGGTATAATCGTCAGAATCTTCAACAACATCATGCAATAAAGCACAAGCAATAGAAGTAGCACCCAATCCTATTTCATTTGCCACAATATCTGCGACAGCTACAGGATGATAAATATAAGGCTCACCAGTTTTTCTACGCTGGTCTTTGTGAGCATCTACAGCCACCTCAAATGCTTTACGAATCAATTTTTTATCTTCTTTAGACAAGGTTTGATAAGTAGCACTCAACAAATCTTTATAGCGTTTGGCTATTTCTTTGTTTTCTTCTTCTTTTGTAGCGGTATATACCATAGATTAATAATCTCAGATTAAAAGTAATATAAAGATTTTTATTGAACAAACTTTGGCGTTGATTAAATCTAGGTAGCCTTTTGAGTACCAAACTATTTTAAAACCTTAGGTTGAACTCCTTTAGATTTGATTGGAGAAATAGTTTGTACATTTCATTAATTAAA
>CAYRZY010000034.1:0-17777 GCA_964428855.1 uncultured Flavobacteriaceae bacterium | reverse complement strand
TTGAGAGAAATAATCAAGCACCAATACTCTTTATTCACGGACTAGGTTCAAGTACCTTAGATTGGGAGCACCAAATATCTTTTTTTGAGAAACACTATAAGACCTTAAGTATTGATCTTCGAGGACATGGACAAACATTGGGTTCAGACGGGAAGTATAGCATTTCATTATTTGCAAATGATGTTGTAGCCTTTTTAAATGAACAAAAAGTAAAGGTTCATGTTGTTGGAATTTCTATGGGAGGATTGGTAGCTTTTCAGTTGGCGGTAGATTATCCTGAATTGGTAGAATCTATGGTGATTATCAATAGTGTTGTTGAGCTGCCAATGGATAATCCAAAAGTTAGGAAAGTAATTCGCTTACGAAAGATTGTTCCAAGAATAATGGGTATGAAAATGATGGGTAAAGTTATTGGAAAAAAAGTTTTTCCGTATCCACATCAAGATGATTTAAGAGTACTAATAGCTACGCGTTGGGCAACCAATACAATGAAAGATTATCTTAAATCGGTAAATGCTTTGGCAGGATGGACAGTTAAAGATCGTTTGCATGAAATAGAACAAGCCGTTTTAGTGTTAGGAGCAGAGAATGATTATACAACTGCCGCAGAAAAGCAAGAATATACAGACTTGCTTCCAAATGCATCATTATCTATTATTCCAGATACTGGTCATGCTGTAACACTTGAAAACCCGGAAGCAGTGAATCGTATAATTTTTGATTTTTTAACATCAAATTCTTTGTAAAATGAGCCATTTTAGAACCACAGAATTATCTGACCCAAAATTTGAAAGTAATAACCTGCGATTTATTACCGTAAAATCGAAAAATTTAAAAGGAAGAGGTGATATTTGTGTTTTTGTCCCCGAAGGAAATACAGCTACAGATTTGCCCATTACCATTTTATTACATGGTGTTTATGGAAGTGCTTGGAGCTGGTCGCTAAGTGGTGGAGCACACCAAACAGCACAAAACTTAATAGATCAACAGCAAATAAAACCTATGCTTTTAGTAATGCCGTCTGATGGTCTTTGGGGAGATGGGTCAGCCTACATAAAACACAGTGAATTAGATTTCGAAAAATGGATTGTTGAAGATGTAATAACTGCTGTAAAAGAACTCATTCCACAAGTAAAGAAATCTTCCAAAACATTTATTGCAGGTCTGTCTATGGGTGGGTTTGGTGCTTTGCGAATTGGAGCGAAATACAGTGCTATTTTCGATGGTATTTCGGCACATAGTGCAATTACAGAACTTTCTCAAATGGAATTATTTGTTGCTGAAAATTTAGAGGAGTATTTACAAGAAAATAGTGACGATAAATCGGTAATAAAAACCATTTTAAACAATCAAAAAACACTCCCTTCTTTACGTTTTGATTGTGGTAGAGATGATATCTTAATTAAATATAATCGTTTGCTTTCTAAAGAGTTAGAGAATTGTAATATTCCACATGATTATCAAGAGTTCGAAGGTCAACATGAATGGGAATATTGGCAAAAACATCTGGAAGATACATTCGTTTTTTTTAATAAACTTTTATAAACAAAAAGAGTTGTCAATTGGCTTTAAAAGTAGCTTGATACTCTGTTGGAGAAACACCCGTAATATTTTTGAAATTTTTATAAAAATAAGACGGACTGCTATAGCCACTTTTATAAATGGCAGTTTGTATGTCAGAAGAATCTTCTCGAATTAGTTTACAGGCATACCCAATCTTCACTTCATTTACAAAAGTAGAAAATGTCTTTTTAGTTTTATTCTTAAAATAGCGACAGAATGCAGCTTTATTCATCCCAACTTCAGAGGCAATGGCTGCCAATTTTATATCTAACATGAAGTTTTCTATAATATATGCAAAAGCCTTATTTATTTTTTTATCATTATTATAAATGGTATCCATAAAATGCGGACTTGCTAATAAAGAATACTCCTTTGTAATTGCCATATTTTGTAGTAGTGTAATAAAATGAGTTAACCGCTCCATTCCTGTATAATTTAACAATGCAATAATACGATTTGCAAAATCTTTATGAAATACGATTCCACGTTGAGCTCGTTGAAAAAGTATTTTGATTTGTATTGCTTCTGGCAAATCTAAAAATCGATTGCCGAGAAAATCTGCGGAAAACTGGATGACTATTGCACTGTATTTTTTTATTTTATTTTCTTTAGGAGTTGTATTGCTATTCCAAACATGAGGTAGTTTACTGCCTACTAAAACAATGTCTCCATTGCTAAATGAAGCAATAGAATCTCCAATATACCGCTCTCCAGTTCCTTTAATGATATACACTAATTCTAACATATCATGATAATGCCATTTATCATTAAATGAATATACTTCATCTTTTCGAATATGAAAAGCATGGTTTGTTGGAGTATTTAGTTTATTATAATTTGCCTTCATATAATAATATTATCAATATATGCAAATATAGAGGATATATATGCAAATTTGAAGCAATGTTTTGTGAAATATGTAATCTACATTTGTTTTGAAACAAAAATAGATTAACCTTTACTATAAATGGATAACCTTGGGATTTGGAGTACAGACTCTAATGGACTGCCAACATTTGAATATAATGGTAAAATACCATATACAGTCACCTATCCAAATGGAGACAAGGCAAAATTACCAACAGACCCTTGGTTTTTATTAGGAAACTATAGGTTAACACTATTTGCACATGTTAGTGGTAATTATCAATTAATTACTGGCGAAAGAGAATGGGGAAGATTGAATCAAGGCAAACATCCTTGCAGCGGTACGAGTGCTGCTAGTTTAGATTTCTTAGGAAAGAATTATGCACTTACAGGAGAGCAATCATTAGCTGCAAATCCTAAAACTTGTAAACGCACTTTTGGTTGTGGTTATGCAGAATACCAATATAAAATTGACGGTTTGCTATGTAAGAGAAATCTATCCGTAAAGCCTTCTACAAATCCTTATGATGGTACTTCTGCATTTTTAGTAACAGTTACATTGAAAAACACAACTTCTAAGTCGATAGCATTATCTTATAAAGAAGCGGTTATATCTAATTATATGCCGATGAATTTACAGCGTGTTAAAAAAGAAGATTGGAAGGTTGATTATAACAAATCAATTGTAACACATCAAAAAGAAAATATTATTATTGGGCAGAATAAGATTACATCAAAAGATCCATTTCTAATTCCGGTAGATCCAAATGTGATGTCTGAGTATGACGGTTTTCCTCCTTCAATCTTCTTAAAAATTATAGATAGAGACGGAAAAATTACTTTTAATGCTTCAACTTTAGAGGCAAAATATAAGATTGAACTAGCTCCAAATCAAGAGAAAGTATTTGAAATTGTTATTGGTTATACTTTCGATAATTCAATAACTAAAATAAATACACTTGCAACTGCTACTTGTTCTAAGAATGCAGCATCAAATAAATTTGCAAAAGAATGGTTGGCTGTACTTCCTACCTTTCCAAAGGAGGAAAATGAAGTGTATAGACGTGAAATGGTTTGGAATGCATACAACCTAGAAGCAATGGCGACCTATAGTGCATATTATAAAGAGACCAAAATTCCTCAAGGTACTGTTTATGCGTATCAATGGGGAGTGCATGCAAGCATTCGTGATAATTACCAACATGCAATGCCGTTACCACATTACAATCCTGCATTGGCAAAATCGGTTTTAAAATATATGATGAAACGAACAACACCTCAAGGTAGCGTCAAGTTGATAGAGTGGGGTTTTGGCTATAGCAGTTCTTGGTATTTTTATACCAGCGATCAGCAATTATTTTCTTTTATGTATGTTGCTGAATATCTTAAAACAACAAAGGAGTATGCCATTCTTAATGAAAAAGCTGCTTTTTTTCCGTATAGAAATATGCCTGAAGCTTCTATTTTAGATTTTATTGAAGCTGAATTTAAATTTTTAAGAGATCAAGTTAGTATCGGAAAACATGGTTTGGTTCGATTGTTAAATTCTGATTGGAATGACTTTGTGTATCATGTGGTAAATAAACCGTATAACAATGTTCTGTACTCTGGAGAATCACATATGAACTCTGCTATGGCAATAACTATTTTAGACGATTTAATACCACAACTAAAAAACGCAAAAGTTGCAGTACCTAATGTTTCAGAAAGATTAGAAATATTAATTCAAAGTATGCAGTTGTATAGAGATGGTATCAATACTGCTTTTCTAGAAGATTTAGGAAATCGAAAATTTCCTAGGCGTTTGTATTTTGATGGGAAAGCCTATGGTGAAGAGAATATGTTTTTAGAACCACAAGGCTATACGTTACAAATTGATGGTCTACCTACAGAACGTAAACAAGTGTTGTATGCCGAAATGAAAAAGAGAGTTTATAAAGGGGAGAAAATTGCTGCTAGACAACAAGAAAATCCAGAATTTGAATCAGAAGAATACGAAAAAGGATCTCGTGAAAATGGAGGTGTTTGGTGGGCATTAAATGGCCCTGTAATTTTAGGTGTAGCCACATTTGATAAATCAGAAGCTTGGCGATTATTACAAAAGATGACCTATGCTAATTTCGCCAAAGAATTTCCAAAATACTGGTCTTCTTATTGGTCACAAGCCGATAATTTTGAATCCTCATTAATGCCTGGTGAAGGGCTTTGTGATCAAACTGGCGATATGCCAGAAGTTCCGATATTTTGTGCACATGCACATGCTTGGCCCCTATACTGTTATTATAAATTAAAAGAATAAAAACGTATTTATGATAGATAAATTTTGGAATACCGACGACGAATTATTTGTAGCTGCTAGAAAAGAACTGTTTACAGCAGTAGTTGGAGATGCGATGGATAAAATGCATTTATTACATCAATTTCTTCCACCTAGAATTCAGCCTTTAAAAGATGATATGTTTTTAATAGGAAGGGCGATGACCGTTTTAGAAGCAGATACTTTTGAAGAATTGAGTGCTGATAGTCAAAATCCATTAATGGGAAAGCCATTCGGATTGATGCTAGAAGCATTAGACAATCTAAAGAAGAATGAAGTCTATATCTGCTCAGGATCCTCACCAAATTATGCGTTGGTTGGTGAATTAATGATGACTAGAGCCAAAGTATTAGGTGCTGCAGGGGCAGTAGCAAATGGATTTTCTAGAGATACAAATGGTATTTTAGATTTAAAATTCCCTGTATTTTCTTATGGTAGATATGCACAAGATCAAGCACCTCGTGGTAAAGTAATCGATTTTAGAGTACCTATAGAAATGGATGGTGTACGTATCAATCCAGGCGATATCATAGTAGGTGATATTGATGGTGTTTGTGTAGTGCCCAAAGCACATGAAGAAGAAGTATTTTTAAGAGCTTTTGAAAAAGCAAGGGGAGAAAAAACAGTACTTAAAGCCATTCAAAATGGAATGAGTGCCGTTGATTCTTGGAATAAATATCAGATAATGTAGAGTCAAATCAGCAAAAATTTTTAATAAAACAGGAAGGTAACTAAATAAAAAATAATGAAAATAACCGATGTAAAAGTTTGGCTGGTAGAAGGTGTAAAATACAATTGGACTTTGTTGAAAATTTATACAGACGAAGGAATAACAGGTGTTGGAGAAGCAACCAACTGGCCAGGAAGTCAAATTGTAGAAGCAGCGGCAAAAGAATTGGGTAAACGTATTATTGGTTTAAACCCAATGCAAGTAGATTTTATTTGGACAAAACTATATAGAGATCTAAATTGGGTTGGTCCTTTTGGAGCGAGTATGTGTGCCATTTCTGGTATTGACATGGCTCTATTAGATTTAAAAGGAAAAAAATTAGGTGTGCCTGTATACGAATTATTAGGAGGTTCGTATAGAACTAAAATCACTTTGTATGCCAACTACTGGTTTACAGGAGGAGGTCATAATGAAGCGGATTATGCCAAACAGGCTAAAGAAGTGAAAAAAGCAGGTTTTACAGGTTTAAAATTTGATCCTTTTGCACATACCAATTATTTTTATGGGGAGGATTTAGACACGAGTTTATCTTTAACAAAATCGGAACAAAACAGAGCTTTTGAAGTAAGCAAGGCTGTACGAGATGCCGTTGGTGAAGATATGGATATCATGATAGAAACACATGCCATGCTTAATTTTAAAGTAGCTGTTGCTATGGCAAAACGCTTGTCGGTATTAGATATAACTTGGTATGAAGAACCTGCAGGGCCAGAAAGTGCAGATACTTTAAAAGCATTTAGAGATCGTATAGACCCTGAAGTTTCTATCTGTGTTGGCGAACGTCATTATACACGACACGGCATCAGACCCATTTTAGAAAAACACATTAGCGATATTATTATGCCAGATATTACGCGTTGTGGAGGGCCATCAGAAATGAAGCGTATGGCAACTATGGCAGAGGCATATAATGTGTTAATTGCACCACATAATCCCAACGGACCGCTATCTACCTTAGCATCAGCTCATGTTTGTGCTTCCATCCCTAATTTCTTTAAACAAGAATTTATTTTTAAAGATGTACCTTGGCGGGATACAGTGATAGACCATCCTATTGAAATAGAACACGGACAATTAATCTTGAGTAAACGACCAGGCTTAGGTGTGGATTTGGTTGAAGAAGAAATGGAAAAACACCCAGGTATACGAGAGCATAGAGATGGGTTTTATATTTAATTGCAGAACGATAGTCAAAAAATATAATTTATGCTATAAGTAGAGAAAATAACAAAGAGAAATTAACATTAAACAAGTACTATGTTAAGCACAAATTTAAAAGGAAAAATTGCCTTAATTACAGGTGTAAGTAGTGGTGTAGGGCAAGGAGTTGCTAAAATTTTAGCCAAAGCAGGTTGTACTATTTCTGGCTGTGGTCGCTCTGATGAACATGCAGAAGGAGCACTACAGTTTGCTAAAGATATGGATAGAGAACAAGCGAAGTTCTTATATACAAGTATTGACATTACAAAAGCAGAAGCTCAAAAAGAATTGGTTCAAAAAACTATAGCTATTTTTGGTAAAATAGATATTTTGGTGTCAAATGCAGGTGTAAATGTTTTTAAAGGTGCTGAAAATTGTACAGACGAGCAATGGGATTTTAATATGAATTTAAACTTAAAAGCCCATTGGCAATTGAGTAAATTATGTAAACCACATCTTGAAAAAAGTGGAAAAGGAGTGATTTTAATTATGACTTCTAATCATAGTAACTCTACTATTCCTGGTTGCTTTCCATATAATGTTTCTAAAACAGCTTTAAAGGGTTTAGTGCAATCACTCGCTATTGAATGGGGACCAAAAATTAGAACCGTAGGTATTGCTCCAGGATTTATAGATACTAAAGGAAATCAACAATGGTTTGATAGCTTTTCAGATGCCAAAAAAGAACGTCAACGAACTGTTGCTATGCACCCTGTAAAACGGATAGGTACTGCTGAAGAAGTTGGAGAACTCTGTACTTTTCTAGCTTCTGATGCTGCTGCATTTATTTCAGGAACAACCATTTTAATGGATGGAGGTAGGTCTGCTTTAATGCAAGATTAGAACAGTTATAATCAAAACTATGAATTTCCCAGAGCATTATGCTTCCCTACTGTACAAAACCGAAGCCCATTTAGGTGAAGGTCCGCTGTGGTTGGTCAATACTCAAGAATTAATTTGGGTAGATATCAATAAAGGTGAAGTACATTGTTTAAATACCATTACAAATAAAGATACGATTCTCTATCGAGGAGAAAAAGTTTCATGTGTCATCTCTATTTCAGATATAGCATTTTTAATAGCAGATACAAATAAAATAATCAAATTCAATAGAGCATCAGGAGAAAGTAAAACAGTTTTGGCTATAGATTTTCAAAACCAAAATATTCGATTTAATGATGGTAAGGTAGATCCCAATGGAAAATTTTGGTTAGGCACTATGGATATGCATGTTGTACCTCATAAAGGTAGTCTATACCAGATAGATAGTACTATGCATGTTTCTGAAATGATTCAGAAAGTTACAATTTCTAACGGATTGGCTTGGTCTTTAGATGGTAAGACGATGTACTATATTGATACCTATGAGCAAGTTGTATACGCCTTTGATTTTAATGCAAAAAGTGAAATATCAAATAAAAGAATTATAATTAAAATCCCTACGAGTCTAGGTGTACCAGATGGGATGACTATTGATAGTAAAGGTAATCTTTGGATTGCAATGTGGGGAGGATTTTCCGTAGTTTGCTACAATCCTAATACTGGGAAAATACGAAAGAAAATTAAGGTAGATGCTCCTCACGTTACTTCATGTACTTTCGGTGGAGCACATTTAGATACTCTTTTTATTACTACAGCTAGAGAAGGACTTTCCCAATCAGAATTAGAAAAGTACCCTCTAAGTGGAAGCTTATTTTCTGTTAAATTTGGAGTGTGTGGGTTTGTAGCAAACCGTTTTGAAAAATAAATTGGTATGAGTTGTTGGATTTAAACATAAAATTATTTAACCTTGCTTTTGAATTCATACTAAATCAGTATATTTTAATACTTTAATCTCTATTATGAAAAAGAAATTATTCATTATTATTATTTGTATTTTAATAGCCTCGAATCTATTCTCTCAAAATCTAAAGATTAGTAAAAATAGACGATTTATTGAAAATGAAAACGGAAAACCATTTTTATGGATTGGAGATACTGCTTGGGAATTGTTTCATAAATTAAATAGAGAAGAATCAATCGATTACCTTACCACAAGAGCCAAACAAGGCTTTACCTTAATTCAGGCAGTTGTACTCGCGGAAAATGATGGGTTAAAAAAGCCAAATAGTTATGGAGAGACTCCTTTAATTAATTTAGATCCTAAAAACCCAAATGAGGCCTATTTTAAGCATGTAGATTTTGTAGTTGACAAAGCAAACGATTTAGGACTGGTTGTTGGCATGCTTCCTACTTGGGGAGATAAAGTTTTCTCTTTATACCCAGCTGCTGGTCCTATAGTATTTAATGTTGAAAATGCTGAAAAATATGGCGAATTTCTTGGAAAACGTTATAAAGATAAAGCTGTAGTTTGGATATTAGGTGGTGATAGAGATATTGCCAATACAGAAGTGTTAGAAATTTGGCGTGCAATGGCAAAAGGATTACGAAAAGGTGATGGCGGGAGTCATTTGATTACTTATCATCCTCGCGGAGGTAGTTCTTCTTCTAGCTTTTTACACAATGAAACGTGGTTAGATTTCAATATGTATCAGAGCGGGCATGGTGACAGGTTTAATAAAGTATACCGTTTTGCTGAAACGGATTATTTAAAAAAGCCTATAAAACCGTTTATTGATGGAGAACCAGCTTATGAAGGTATTTCAGTAAAATTTTGGGAATATCTAGATTTTAAAACTGCAAAAAAAGTTCCCGATACTGTTTTAGATAAGGATGGAATTATTAAAGATTCTACATATTTTAAAGATGGTTTTTTTACTGATTATGATATTAGAGTTCATGCCTATTGGAATTTTCTTTCTGGAGCTAGTGGCTATACCTACGGTAATAATGCCGTTTGGCAAATGTTTAAAAAAGGTGGAGATATTTCCATTCCTTGTTTAGCAGATTGGCGAGAATCTTTACAGCATGATGGAGCCAATCAATTAATACATTTAAAAACTATTTTTGAATCTTATCCAATTTCGAAACTACAACCAGATCAGTCTATTATTTATGGATTAAATCGTAATGATGAGGAACATATTAGAGCTGCCAAATCATCTGATGGCGATTGGGTACTTGTCTACCTCTCTAAAGGACAAAAAGTGAATGTTGTGATGAGTAAAGTTACCTCTGACCGTGTAATTGCTAACTGGTACAATCCAAGAAATGGTAATTTCACACCGATTGGAGCATTTTCAAATCAAGGTATGCGAGAATTTACACCTCCAACAAATGATACCGATAACGATTGGTTATTGGTGTTAGACACAAAATAAAAGAATAGTTTTAGGTTGCCCAAGGGCGATCTCCTTTTGCATAAGGAATACAGCCTACAAATTTACCAGGAACGGGTAGATACCTTCTTGCTTGTGTTGCTCCAATCTCTGAGGTAAAGTAACCAGAAACTGTTAAATCTTTAAACATATCGAAAAAAGGCTGTTCGTCTATTTGCATTTTTTTTAAGAATTCTAATTTTTCTTGAAAATTTTTGTCAAGAAATAAATTGTCATCTAAAATATCTAAGCCTACCAAAAAGGTGTGTTGCTCATCAGGGCTAAAACAATCAGTAACCATAGCCAGCATATAGGTTCCAATTTTAGCTGCTTTAGCACCAGGAACACCTTTAGTAGTTGGGATTATAGTTTCTCCAATTTCATCTAATAACGGAATGTCATTTTTAGTAAGTGTAGTTCTCTTTTTTGAAGTTTGCTTACATGCCTTGAGTAGTCCTGATGGTATTAAAACGACACCGCCTCCAACAACTAATAGTCTTTGTAAAAATTCTTTTCGTTTCATAATTTACTAATTTTACTTAAAACCCTCAATGAGGGTTATAAATTCCCTTTTTTTAATTCGCTTATGGCAAAATCTACTGCTCTTGCAGTAATTGCCATATAGGTTAATGACGGATTTTGACAAGCACTAGAAGTCATACATGAACCGTCAGTAACAAAAACATTTTTTGCTCCCCATACTTGATTGTTACTATTGAGTACTGAAGTCTTTGCATCTCTACCCATTCGTGCGGTTCCCATTTCATGAATATTAAGCCCCAAATTTCTGTCCATAGGTATGGATTTAACATTCTTGAAGTTTGCCTTTTCTAACATTTCAATAGCTGTATTTACCATATCCTTTTCCATATTTCGTTCATTCTCTTTATACTCAGCATCAATATCTAATAAAGGTATGCCCCAAGCATCTACTTTATCCTTACTCAAAGTGATTTTATTATCATGGTAGGGCAAACATTCACCCATGCCAGTCAAGCTAAACTTCCATGGTCCTAAAGAAGTCAAGTTATTCTTTAATTCTTCACCAATAGTTTTACTCTTTTGAGAAGATCGACTTGCACCTCCAGCAAAAGCATAACCTCTTTTAAAATTTTTTTGTATATCTTTTTCGAAATTTCTAAAGCGAGCAAGATAGACACCTGTAGGTCTTCTTCCTGAATAATATTGATCTTCAAAACCTTCATATTCACCAGTTACTCTTGCATTATAGTTATGATCCATTAAATTATGCCCTAATTCTCCACTATCATTCCCTAATCCGTTAGGAAACCTAGACGATGTTGAGTTCATCAATAGTAAGGTTGAATTTAATGTGGATGCATTTACAAAAATAATCTTTGCATAAAACTCAGTAGTTTCTTTTGTATTGGTATCAATGACTCTAACACCAGTAGCTTTTTCTGTTTCTTCGTCGTAAATAATAGAATGCACAACAGAGAACGGACGCATGGTCATATTTCCTGTTTTTTCTGCTGCGGGTAAAGTTGCAGAATTACTACTAAAATAACCTCCATAAGGGCATCCTCGATAGCATAAATCTCTATATTGACATGGGCCACGATCCAAATGTCTTACACTAAGGTTTGCCGTTCTAGAAATGACCAAATGTCTATTGTCATAATTTTTGGACAATGCTTTCTTAAAATAATCTTCTAAACAATTCATTTCCATAGGAGGCAGAAATTCTCCATCTGGTATTTGAGGTAAACCATCTTTATTCCCACTAATTCCTGCAAATTTCTCCACATAACTATACCAAGGTGCAAGGTCTTTATAGCGAATTGGCCAATCTACAGCGATGTCTTCCTTTACATTGGCTTCAAAATCTGCTTCACCCCAGCGTTGTGTCCATCGTGCCCACATGAGAGATTTTCCACCAACTTGATAGCCTTTAATCCAATCAAAAGGTTTGGTTTGGATATAGGGATGCTCTTTATCTTTTACAAAAAAATGTTCAGTCTCTTCTCTAAAGGCATAGCATTTACTAATTATTGGGTTTTCTTCTCTGACCTTATAAGGTAAAGTGCCACGATGTGGAAGTTCCCAAGGATGTAAATTTGCTGTAGGATAATCTTTAACATGCTCTACATTTCGACCTCTTTCTAAGACTAAGGTTTTTAATCCTTTTTCGCACAATTCTTTAGCTGCCCAACTTCCACTAATACCAGATCCGATGACTATAGCATCATAGGTGTGATCTGCTTTGCCTTTTGTATTTATATTCATTGAGCTTTTTATTTATTAAGTATCATTTTTTGAGAAATTTCCCCTGTTGTCTTGTGTTTAAGGATGGTTTTAACATCTCCATTAGGTAAAATTTCCTCTTTTATTAAATAATGTTCCTCATCATAAGATTTTATTTCTACGTTAGAAGTTTCTGGATCGTCTCCTCTCCAATCTTCAATTAGTACAGGTTCCCAGTTCTTTGTTTCGGCAGATTTATAAGCCGCATCTAAAATGGTATTTACAATATATCCATCATAAAAACTTTCTAAAGGCTCACGTTTTTTTTCTATAGATTCAAACATATCGGTAAACATATTCGGATAGCCTAAATCATGAGATTCATCCCCGACAGGGAATAACCAACCATTACTCACCTCAGTTTTTTCTGCTACATAACCATCGCCTTTACCTGTAGTGAACATTTCAAAACCTGTACGTAAAAAATTATTGATCCAAATAGTACCTTCAGTACCCATAACTTCGTCTCGTAGATCCATTCCTCCACGGAAAGTCCAGCTTACTTCAAACTGACCAATAGCTCCATTGGCATATTTTACCAAACCAATAGCATGATCTTCGGCCTCTATGGGATGTACTTGGGTGTCTGCCCAGCACATTACCTCTATGGGTCTTATATTTTTGCCAATAAAATTCCTACTAATTTCAATACAGTGGCAGCCTAAATCTACCATAGCACCACCGCCAGATTTTTCTTTATCCCAAAACCAATCGCTATGAGGGCCAGAATGTGCTTCTCTAGATTTTGCCCATAAGACACGTCCGATACTTCCTTGTTTTACACTTTCAACAGATTTTAAAAATTTGGGTGTATAGCATAAATCTTCAAGGTAGCCACCAAATACTCCTGCTTTTTCAACCATATCTAACATGCGTTTGCCTTCTGCAGCAGTTCTACCTAGTGGTTTGGTGCAGAGCACATGTTTTTTCGCTTTGGCAGCAGCGGTCACTGCCAATTCATGAAGGTGGTTGGGCAATGAAATAAGCACGACATCTACCTCAGGATGATTAATAATATCTTCCATATTGTCAGAAAAAATAGAGAATTCAAAATCACCTGCAAAACGTTTGGCATTTTCTAAATTTCTAGAATATACCGAAATGATTTGATCTGTACGTCTTTGTGCGTGTAGTGATGTGGCATAAAATCGAGCTATAAAACCCGAACCTAACATGGCTATTTTCATTTGTTTATTATTTATTGGTGTTCTTAATTGTATTCTATCTTTTTTTTTAACTATTTCTGGTTAAGAAAACAGTTGATAAAAGCACGAAGTAATTCTTCGGTCTTCCAATATCTATCTTCTAACAATTTTTTACCACCCGAAAGTCTTCTTTACATAGTTAAGACTTCTTTTCCAATCTTCTTTTAAAGGGTTGATTGGCGTAAAATTATCAGGAAAAGCCAATTCAATAGCAACTTGTCCTTTAAAATTTTGTTCATTTAGTGCTTTGGCTATGGCAGGAAAGTCTGTAACTCCTTGTCCGACATATTCCGTCCATGTGCCATCTTTATATTGGTCTCGTATATGTAAATAGGTAATTTGTTTTCCGTAAGTGTTTATAAATTTTACAGGATCTACACCTGCACGAATCAACCAATTCAAATCTGGCCCTAGCTTTATAGTTGGAATCCGTTTTAATGTTCCTTTTAAATCGTGCATATTATTTTTAACTTCATCAGTATGGTTATGCAGGTTGGCTTCAATATCATTAGCTTCACAAATTATTATAATTTTCTTGAGGATGTCCGCTTGAGCATCTAATTCATCTTCCGTTTTTAAATGATCTGCTCCTCCTACTGAAATACCAAATGTTTTACCTCCCACTTGGCTTAAACGAGGGATTACAATATTTATGTCCTCTAAAATTTCTTGATGTTGGTTGACGTCCCACATATTAAAACCGACACCATAAGATGAACCCGACACGGGTAGATTGTATTTTTTAATAAGTGCATTGATATTTTCTACTGAGTTATCATGGCGAAGGTTAGCTTCCATCAACTCTACACCGTCAATACCCGCAGAACTTAGGTCTGAAAATACAGTATCTAGCACAGGTGTACAATCCCAATTGGGTGGAAATTTACTTGCATAAACCCAAAGGTGTGCATTTATTTTGACACTTTCTTCAACGGGAGTACACCGTGACAATGTAAATAGTAAGCTCAGTAATAGAAATGAACCTATAACTCCATAACCAGTTTTTTGGATAAAAGGCTTTTTACTAAAAGTGGTCGTTTTTTTCATAAAGAAATAGATATGTTCAACTTACCAAATATAAAAATTATATTTGTATATACAAGTTGAATTTTCTAAATTTCAATACAAATCAATTTTGCAAAGAGCTAAAATAATTACAAGATGATGATTTACCTTAGATTAATTAAAATAATATCCTTCAATTCTTCTCCAACCAAAATGCTCCATTTTCTAGGCTATAAACATAACCTGCTTCGGTTGCAGCTTCTTTTATTGCAGCTTGTAACATCACTTTTGGCTCTGGACTCACATCTAATCTTCTCATTAGGCCATGTCCAACGTCTCCATTGATTTTTAAAGACACTTTTAAACCTCTACGCTTTACTTTTACTTCATTTCCTTCGGTTACTTCACTATTCAAAGTTTTTAAATAGGCATCCATATAATGTACTCCTATAGCTGAATTATCTACAAAATCTGCTGCTAATTTTTGCTCTGCATCTTTGTTTTCTACTCCAATTTTAAATTTCATATCTATAAATTTATATATTAATTATTTCTCTATAAAAGAGATTTTAAAGTTACTAATTTCTTACGAACATTCCCTTATCCTTACAACTACAATCCATAAAACTGCATTGAGCACATACTATATCTACTGATTTTTCATTGGCTTCACCTGTATAAATACCAATCAAAGATAACTGACTTTTTAATGGGGATAATAAAGCGGTGTCTGATATTGTAATAGGAATTTCTTTAGCAAAGTCTTTTTCAATAATATCCATCAATAAAAACTGCTCATTTAAATCCCAGCCTGGATACCCTGGGCTATATCTTGACAAGGCTTGCATATTCTTTTGTGCCGTCCAATCTGTAATATAATCTACAGCAAAACTCACAATAGCTTCTGTAACGCTTGCTGCAAAAGTATCTAAAAAGAAGGCTCTATCAGGATAGTCTGAAGCCCATAATTCGGTGGTCTTCACATCGACAGTATCACCAGCTGTTGACGCCATTAATAATGCTTTTTTTACACCATATTTCTCAAAGCGTTTATATACTTTAGGTGCTTCAGTTTTATTTTTGTTTAGTAATAGATTATCATCTTCTAAAGCAACATCCAATTCGTAAATATGCAACCACGGGTTTCCGTTTTCACGATACCAATCGGCTGCCCAATCCATAGATTCTTGAATGTGTTCTGGTACTTCATAATCTTTTGGATAGCCCAATCTTCTTATATAATGAGGCTTGTCAATAGTTAGCTGATGCTGTTTATTTAAAAAAGATAGATTTATTTTCATAGTTTTTCTATTTCATGAAACAAGCATCCTTCTACAAAATAATCAAAAAAATTAGGATCTGATTCTAAATTTACTTGTTGGATATTTTTTACAAATTTTTCTAATGCTGTTCTTTTGGTTTTGGATAATAATGCAATCGTTAATCCTTCGATAGTTGCATTGCCAATTTTTTTAAATTTCTCTCTAGGGATATTTGGTAATAAACCTATTCGTATTCCTGCTTCAATATCTATATGTTCACCGAAACCTCCTGCCAAATAAAAGGTGTCAATTTCATCAAATGCAATGCCATATTCTTTAAAGAGTATCTGTAGAGCTGCTACATTTGCCGCTTTCGTTTGCGATAATAAATTGATATCATTTTCATTGATAAAAACTTGTTTATCATCATCTAAATAGAGTAAGTCAATATCATCTTCAAACCGACCAACATTATTGATTTTTTCTGTACGCGTTAATTCTCCTAAAACATCTATCAAACCTGATCCGCAAATTCCAACAGGAGGCTTATTATTGACCGTTTTTATAGCAATACTACCATTATCAGATAACTTAATATTTTCAATAGCTCCATCTAATGCAGGCATTCCGTAAGTAATGCCTCCACCTTCAAATGCAGGTCCTGACGGACTGGAAGCTGTAATCGCTTTGTGCTTATTACCAATTACCATTTCGGTATTAGTGCCAATATCCATAAAGGCAATTATTTTATCTTCTTGCATCAACTGAATTGCCAATAAACACGCCGAAGTATCAGCACCTACATGACCACCAATTATAGGCAAACCATATATTTTGGCTTTAGGATGAATAGGTAATTGCATTTTCTTTGCATTATTTTCGATTGCTGTAGTTTCTTTTTCGCCTTTTTCTACATTAAATTCAGTCAATGATTTATAAGGTGTTTGTCCGATAGTAAAGACATTCAATCCGAAAAACAAATCTCGCATTGTTGTATTCCCTCCAATCATAACTTCAAAAATATTCTCAGGTGTATTACAAAAAGATAAAATAGTATTCGATAAATGGGCTGTAAATACACGTTTTAATTCCTTTTTACCATACTCAGTATCATAGACTATTCGAGCCATTACATTTGATCCTGCAAAACGTTGCGGATTTTCAAAAGAAGCTGTTGCTTTTATTTTACCTTCTTCAAGGTCTATCAATCGGACAACTACTGTGGTTGTGCCAATATCTACTGCCAACCCTAATAATGGATTGGTAGTTTCTGCTATAACTTCATCATCTAAAAATACCGTATTCCCTTTTCTAGTTACAGCAGGTTCTAATTTTAAATTTGAGATTGTAGAAACACCTTTATCTTCAATTTTAATCAGACTTCTTTTTAAATTTTCAGCCTTTACTTCTCCTTCTTTTTCTATAAAAGTCTGACATGCCAATCGGTATTCTGGTAATAAATGTTGCTCTTCTTTGGTTAATGGCGATAAAAATTCTGAACCTTCCTTTATTTCTATCAAACATTCTTTACACTTTCCTTGTTCTTTACAAGAAGAAGGTATAGGCATAGACAATTCTTTTGCTAAATCAAATAAGGATTGATTTGCAATGCTTTTAATAGTTTTGTTATTTAAGGAAAAAGTTGGCATAGTTTTAAGCTGGAAGTATGTAGCTCTTATTCTTTAATTTATAAATTTCATTATTCAGTCTTTAAACAATACTATCGACGTCTGTTCGAGTGAATTTCTTGACACAGGAAAGAAATTTGTATCGAGAACTTATTAATTTCTAATTCAAAAATGCTTCTCGATACATTTTTCACTCCTAAACTCGTAAAAAACACTCGAAGTGACATTCTGTATTAAAAATCGTCATCATCATCTTTTACTAAGTTTAAAATGGCTGTTGTTTGTCGAAATCCAGAGTCTGCAATCGTTTCTCCTTCTAGTGGTCTTGCTTGGTTTAAGGCATCTTTTAATCCGATGACCAACGGATCATCCATTGCTAAGGGCTGCGGATTGTGCTCTGGATTAGAAATTGAATAATCTAAGCCTAATTCTCCTGCCACACTTAAATATGCTCGTTCCATTGATGCTCTAATGTTTT
>CAYRZY010000033.1:0-18007 GCA_964428855.1 uncultured Flavobacteriaceae bacterium | reverse complement strand
AGTAACAGTATTGCCAAATAGTTTGGTAACCGTGTAGTGTAAATCGAATCTAGGAGACCTCACAGGTCTTTGAGACCTGTGAGGTCTAAAAAAAATATAATTATGAAAAAAATATTAATATTATTTATAGCTAGTGTATTATTTATATCCTGTAAAACAGAAAAAAAAGCAGAGAAAAAAGTTATAAAAACAAAAATAGAGCAACTGGCTCCAGTTTCTGATACTATGCTAGAAAATTCGGTGATATATGAAGCAAATATCCGTCAATATTCACCAGAAGGAACCTTTGAAGCATTCCGAAAAGATATTCCCGTTTTAAAGGAATTAGGTGTAAAGATTATATGGGTAATGCCTATCAATCCGATTTCTAAAATAAAAAGAAAAGCGAGTGGAGATGTCTTTACCAGTGATATTAAAGATATAGAAGAGCGTAAAAAATATTTAGGAAGCTATTATTCTGTTTCAGAGTATAAAGCAATAAATTCGGAATTTGGAACATTAGAAGATTTTAAAAACTTAGTAAATACTGCCCATAAAAACGGAATCTATTTAATTATTGATTGGGTGCCGAATCATACAGGTTGGGATCATCCTTGGATTACGGCACATCCCCAATATTATACTCAGAATGAAAAAGGTGAAATTATAGATCCGATAAATCCAGATACTGGAAAATCTTGGGGTTGGACAGATACTGCCGATTTAAATTATGAGAATGAGAATATGCGTAAAGAAATGATTGCAGATATGAAATATTGGATTGATAATACGGCAATTGATGGCTTCAGGATGGATGTTGCACATAAAGTACCTCCAGCATTTTTTAAAGAAGCTGTAGCTACAATGGAAAAAGTAAGACCAATTTTTATGTTGGCAGAAGCTGAACAACCAGAATTGCTAAAAAACGGATTTGATATGCAATACGCTTGGGAAGGTCACCATATCTTAAATAAAATTTCTAAAGGAGAGGCTACCGTTAAAGATTTAGATGCGTATTTACAAAAACTAGATACGGTATTGGAGAAAGATGATATCAATATGAATTTCATTACCAATCATGATGAAAATTCTTGGAGTGGAACTGTAAAAGAACGGATGCCTAATAATAAAGAATTATTTACTGCTTTAACTTATATGTTGCCTGGAATGCCTTTGATTTATAGCGGACAAGAATATGATTTAGACTACAGGTTAAAGTTTTTCGAAAAAGATTCTATTCCAAAAACTAGAGGAGAATATTTTGAATTATTAAAGAAATTAGGACACCTTAAAAATAACAATCTTGCTATAAACGGAGGTAAAGATGCAGCATCTTATGAAAGGATGGAAGTTGGTAATGAAAATATAATGCTATTTAGAAGGTCAAAAGGAAATGATTCAGTGCTATTTATTGGGAATTTCTCCAATGAATCAATGTCTTTTTCAATTCCTGTTGGTGGTAATTTTACTGATTATATAGTTGGTTCTAAGTTTTTAATTAATGAGAAACAACAACTCACCTTTAAACCTTGGGAGTATAAAATACTAAGAGTTGAGAAATAATATCGCATAAAAAAACCTTACAAAAAGTAAGGTTTTTTATATTAGTAGCGGGAACAGGACTCGAACCTGTGACCTTTGGGTTATGAGCCCAACGAGCTACCTACTGCTCTATCCCGCGATATGGACGGCAAAGATAAGTATATTTCAACTAAAAGCAAGTTTTTGAGCAAAAAAGAAAGCCAAACACCATGAGTGTTTGACTTTCAACAATTTGAATTAGTAATTTTATTTTTTAGCCATTCATTGACATTAAAAACTCTTCATTATTTTTAGAGAATTTAATCTTTTCGCTAATGAATTCCATTGCTTCAATAGGATTCATATCGGCTAAATATTTACGCATTACCCACATACGTTGTACTGTTTTTGCATCAAGTAATAAATCATCTCTACGTGTACTAGACTTAACTAAATCAACAGCAGGATAAATTCTACGATTAGAAATATTTCTGTCTAATTGTAATTCCATATTACCAGTTCCTTTAAACTCTTCAAAGATTACTTCATCCATTTTAGAACCAGTATCTGTTAATGCAGTAGCAATAATAGTTAAAGAACCTCCGTTTTCTATTTTACGAGCTGCACCAAAGAAACGCTTTGGTTTGTGTAATGCATTTGCGTCAATACCACCCGATAAAATCTTACCAGAAGCTGGTGCAACTGTATTGTAAGCTCTTGCCAAACGTGTAATTGAATCTAAAAGAATAACAACATCATGTCCACATTCAACGAGACGTTTTGCTTTATCTAAAACAATATTTGCTACTTTTACGTGCTTTTCAGCAGGTTCATCAAAGGTAGAAGCGACAACTTCACCTTTAACATTACGTTGCATGTCTGTTACCTCTTCTGGCCTTTCATCAATCAATAAAACAATTTGATATACTTCAGGATGATTCGCAGCAATAGCATTTGCTATGTCTTTTAATAACATAGTTTTACCCGTTTTTGGTTGCGAAACAATCATACCTCTTTGTCCTTTACCAATAGGAGAGAACATATCAATAATTCTAGTAGAAATAGAGCTTCCTTTTTCAGCAAGATTGAATTTTTCTTGTGGAAATAAAGGGGTTAAGTGTTCAAAAGCAACACGATCTCTAACGATACTAGGGTCTAATCCGTTAATTAAAGAAACTCTAATTAAAGGGAAGTATTTTTCACCTTCTTTGGGAGGACGAACAATACCTCTAACAGTATCACCAGTTTTTAAGCCAAATAATTTTATTTGTGATTGAGATACATAAATGTCATCAGGAGATGATAAGTAATTATAATCAGATGAACGTAAAAAACCATAACCATCTTGCATAATTTCTAAGACACCTTCACTTTCAATAATTCCATCAAACTCAAAATCTGGGTCTCTATATTTACCTTGTCTTCTGTTATGATTAGCTTGAGGTTTGTTGTGTTTGTTTGTATTTCTTTGATTAGAACCGTTTTGGTTGTGTTCTTTTCTTTGAGGTCTCTTATTTGGAGAGTTTTGTTGTTTTTCAGCAGTAATATTCTCTTTTTGAGGTCTCGAAACAGGTTTTCTTGGTTCAGGTTTTGAAATAGATTTTTCTTCAGTTTTAATAGCTTCTTCCTTTGGAGCCTCTTCTAATGTTTTAGGTTTTTGAGTCGTAGTCTTGCTCTCTTGTTGAACAGGAGGTTGAGAAGGTTTTTGAATACGTTTACGTATAGTCCTTGGTTTTGACTCTTGTTTTACTGGTTTAGAAGCTTGTACATCTAAAATTTGATATACTAAGTCTAATTTTTTAAGTTGACGGTATTTTGGAACACCAATTTTTTCTGCAATTTCCTGTAATTCAGGTAGTTTTTTTTGTTTTAACGATTCGATTTCAAACATTGATTAATGAATATAATTAAATTTATTTTGTAAAATTTTCTCTTTTGAAAATAAGAGTTGAGAGTAAGTTTTATGATATGTTTTTTGAATATTGTAAAGTAGATGATTTACAATATATTGTATTTGTGATGCAATTATACAAATTAAATTTTATATATAAGTTTAATTCTTAAAAAGATTAACTTATTTTTGCAAAAAATAACATAAAAATAAAAGAAATGATTCAACGAATTCAAACATTATATTTATTTCTAGCCTTTTTGCTTTCTATTGGTTTAATTTTTTTGATTGACTTGAAAATAAATATTGCAACAGAGCAATTTAGTGCAATGTATTTATTAGAGAAAGAAGAACTTATTTTTAAATTGATTCCTGTATTATTTATAGTGTCAGGTATATTAAGTCTAATAAGTATTTTATTATTTAAGAATAGAAAGAATCAATTTGTTTTAAATCGATTGAATATTTTAGCGAATTTGACAATTTTAGGAGTGCTAATTTATTTTTTACTATTAGCGACAGCATTACCAGAAGAGAGTTTGCCTCTAGGTAAAGGTATAGGAACCTTTATACCACTTGCAGTAATAGTTTTATTAGTTATGGCTAATAAAGCCATTCAAAAAGATGAAAATTTAGTAAAATCGGTCGATAGATTGAGATAAGCATCTTATTATAAATTAAAGAGCAGTCAAGTTTTACTTGACTGCTCTAGTTTTTTGCAATAAATATATAATAATAATTATGATCTTTATTGCAATAATTTAGGAGTATTTTTGGTCGCTAAACACAGATACACCCCCCAAATTAAAGAAGAAAAGGGAGAAAGGAGTTGTTGTACTCACTTTATAAAAAATTAGTTTTCTTCCTACTTGCAATATACAAATTATTTGATTTTAGGCTAGTTCGATTGTTTTCTTATTGCATTTGCTATTAAGTTTCTGAAAGTAAGTGGATTAACATTTTGGTTGTAGTTTTTTAGAAGATAAGATATTCTCAACTATTTATAGTAAAACAATCAATTCATCACTATTTTTATGAAAACTAGTGGTTTATGGGTGGTTTTAAAAACACCCATTTTCACTATTGACTTTGTTTTATTAAGGTATTACTTTTGAAAAGACTGATTGTATTGTAAATATATTGATGAATTTCAAGAAAGATTCAGTTAAAGTTGAAGAGTTTTAGGAGTCAAATATTGTATTAGTCTTAAGTAGAGAGGCAATATAAGTCAAAATATTCAGTTTAATTATTACGAATTTATAACTAACCGAAGTATGGTCAATGTTGAATTAGACGAGTTTATAGATAATAAAATTACGGTTCATATTGCTGACGATCATCAAATACTTATTGATGGCGTAATAGCAGTGCTTGGTCAAGAACGAAATATTGATGTAGTTGGTTATTCGTTAAATGGTAAGGAAGTCCTTAATTGGTTCAGTGAACATTCAGCGGATGTATTGGTTTTAGATATCAGTATGCCAATCCTTGACGGATTAGAAGTACTTAAAAAGTTTAAAGAACTTGAAGATGTGCCTAAAATTGTAATCTTATCTAGTTATGATGATATCAAGCTCATAAAAGAAGTTTTAGGAATGGGAGCTTTAGGTTTTGTACCTAAGAAATCTGCAGCTGAACACATTGTAAAAGCGATTAGAAATGTACATCAAGGCGATCAATACTTTAGCGATGAAGTCAAAGAAAAGATGATGAAAACATTTATGGGTAAGCCTATACATGATAACGGTAGCCAAGAAGGGGTGCTGATTAATTCATTGACTAGACGTGAATATCAAATATTAAAATTGATTGCTCAGCAATATACTACAAGAGAAATGGGTGATAATTTAGGAATAAGCGAAAGTACTGTTGAAACGCATCGTAAGAATTTAATTAAGAAAATCAATGTTAAAAATAGTGTTGGTTTAGCCATTTTTGCAATGAAAAATGAAATAGTTTAGAAAAGTATTAGCAATCCTTGATATTTGCTTTATGATGTTATCTCCTCAATTGAACATATTAAAAATAAGAGCATTATTCTCAATAGCTTTTTTTTTGATGAGTACTTCATTTTATGCTCAAAATAATCCTTTAGATAATAACTTACAAAACAAGGAGAATCAGCTTACTTTAAATAAAGTAGAAGAAGATTTAGAGTTTCTGAATAAAAAGAATAACAGCTCAGTTTATTATAGTAAAAAAGAATATGAAGAAGCAAGAAGTAACTATTATCAAGCTTATGTATTTCTAAACAAAATAAAAACAGGTAGAGCGGTTAAATTAAAAGAACGCGTACTTTATGAATTGGCTTATACAAATCAGCAACTTGGTAAGTTTGAACGGGCTTATTATTTTCTTGAAGAAGCAACCGATTTGACAGATAGCCTTAGGCAAGCAAGTATTAAACAAAATATTTTTGAAGCTGAAGCTAAATATAATGAGGTCAAACAAGCACAAAAATTAGAAGTAGAGAAATCTTTAAGGCAACGAACCCAATTCTTGTTTTTCGGATCAGCAATGGCTTTTTTAGCCTTTATTATTTTAGCTTATATTTTTTACAGAAATTATAGATTGATACAGCGTAATAAAATTGAACAAATTGAAAATGAAATGCAGACCAGAATCATTAATGCTACTATTGATGCTAAGGAAAAAGAAAGAAAATCTATAGCAGAGATTTTACACAATAGTGTTAGTGCCTTGTTGTCTTCTGCAAATTTACATTTACAGGCAACAAAATCACAATTAAAAGAAAACACACCTAAAGAAATATCAAAAGCACAATTAATTGTTAATGAAGCATCCGTAAAGATTAGAGATTTGTCTCATGAGTTGATTTCATCAATATTATTAAAATTTGGACTTGCTTTTGCAGTACATGATACCTGTCAAAAATACTCTAACTCTAAAATTACATTGCGTAGTGATGACAAAAATATAAGAAGATATAATCAAGATTTTGAAATTAAAATTTATAATATAATTGAAGAATTAATCAATAATATTTTGAAACATAGCAATGCGACAAATGCAACTATTATGTTAGTGCATAGAGATGATAACATGTTAAGCGTTCGACTGAGTGATGACGGTAAGGGTTTTGACGTGAATGCGATTAAAAATAAAGATGGTTTAGGTTTGAGTCATATCAAAGCTAGAGTTAAAGTTATGCAGGGAGTTTTTAATATTAAGTCTTCTAAAGGTAACGGAACTAATATTTTTATTTTAGTGCCAATTCCTTAAGTTCTTTTCTCTAATTCGATTACTTCTAAATTTTCAATGTTTGACTTGTTGATTTCAAAACGCAACATAGTTCTTACTTGATGAAATCCATGTTTTCCAGCTGCACCAGGATTTAAATGTAATAAGTTCAACTTCTTGTCATTCATAACTTTTAAAATATGTGAATGTCCAGTAATGAAAATTTTTGGTGGGTTATTACTAATTTCTTCTTTTATTCTAAAATTATATCTGTGCGGATAGCCACCAATATGAGTAATCCAAACATCAATATTTTCTACAGTAAATCTATTATCTAACGGGAATTCAGATCTAATTTCTTTGTTGTCAATATTTCCATAAACGGCTCTGAGCGGTTTTAATTTCTTGATTGTATCGGTAATTTTAGTGTCACCAATATCGCCAGCATGCCATACTTCATCAGCTTGTTTTACGAATTTCAGTATTTGCTCATCAATAAAGCTGTGTGTATCAGAAAGTAATAGGATTTTTTTCAAAATAATAGTTTGTAAATTTCAGGTTGAGTTTAAAAATAGGAATTCCTATCTTTGCTCATCAACAAAAATAAGACTTCTTGAGATATTTTATAGAATTATCATATCACGGTTTAAATTATCACGGATGGCAGGTACAGCCTGATGTTGTGACGGTTCAAGAAAAGTTAACAGAAGCACTTTCGGTCATTTTAAGAGAAAAAATTGATATTGTCGGAGCAGGAAGAACGGATGCAGGAGTACATGCAACACAATTATTTGCCCATTTTGATGTTGATACTGAATTTGATGTTGCAGTAATTCAGCAAAAAGTAAATGCTTTTTTGCCAGATGATATTGTTGTTGCGTCAATTTTTTTGGTCAATAAAGAGGCACATGCAAGATTTGATGCCGTAAGTAGAAGTTATGATTATAAAGTTTGGTTGGGTAGAAATCCGTTTTTATTAGAAACTACGTGGCAAATACATCAGCAAAAATTAGATGTGAATAAAATGAATGAAGCTGCTGAAGTTCTATTAAATTATACTAATTTTAAATGTTTTTCCAAATCTAAAACCGATGTAAGAACATATAATTGTGATATTACAGAAGCCAAATGGGTTTTAGACGGTAAAAGATTGACTTTTCATATAACGGCAGATCGTTTTTTAAGAAATATGGTTAGAGCAATTGTAGGCACTTTGATAGAAGTAGGTTTGGGTAAAAAAACAACAAATGATATGATTGACATTATAAAAAGTGAAGATAGAAGTAGGGCAGGAGTTTCAGTGCCAGCACAAGGTTTGTTTTTGTCAGAAATTATCTATCCTAAAGAAATTTTAAAAATATAAATGAGCAAGAAAGTAACAGGTAAAGCTTTTGATTTTGAAATATTTAAACGATTAATGTCTTATGTAAGACGTTATCGTAGAGAATTTTTATTTTCAATTATTTCTGTTTTATTGCTCGCAGGTTTAGCAGCTGTTCGTCCTGTTTTATTGCGTTTGATTGTAGATGATTATATTCTGAGTGAAAATGCTCAGCAACTCTTAAATTTTAGTTTGATACTATTTGGAGTCCTTTTATTAGAAGTAGTTTTTCAATTTTTATTTATATTTTTCACCAATTGGTTGGGGCAGAACATCATTAAAGATATTCGGACACAGTTATTTGATAAAGTGCTGAAATTTAAAATGCAATATTATAATCAAACACCTGTAGGGAAATTAGTGACTAGAGTAGTTTCAGATATAGAAACTATTGCTAGTATTTTCGGGCAAGGTTTGTTTGCTATTATAAGCGATTTATTACAAGTATTCGTTATCATTATCATTATGATGTTAATGAATTGGCGTTTAGGGTTGATTGTAGTTGCGGTATTACCAATCATGGTTTATGCTACAAAGATTTTTCAGATAAAGATAAAATCAACCTTTCAAGATGTTAGAAATCAGGTAGCAAGTTTAAATAGTTTTGTACAAGAAAGGATTTCAGGAATGAAAATTGTACAATTGTTTACTCGTGAAAAAACTGATTATGATAAATTTTTAGAGATCAATGAGAAGCATAAAAAGGCCCATATTAAAACGGTTTGGTATTATTCCATTTTCTTTCCGATAGTAGAGATTTTATCATCAATTACCCTAGGAGCTATCGTTTGGTATGGCGGATTAGCTGCTGCTATAGATGGAGGAGCTTCATTTGGTACAATTACTAGTTTTATTACAATGACAAGTATGGTGTTTAGACCGCTACGACAGATTGCAGATAAATTTAATACCTTACAAATGGGGATGGTTGCAGCAGAAAGAGTATTTGTTGTGCTAGATGAGGATGCTGAAGAGGTTGATGCCGGAAAACTTGAAGCTAAAAAATTAAAAGGGAATATCAATTTTAAGGACGTGTATTTTAGATATTTAGAGGATGAACCTGTGCTCAGAGGAATATCCTTTAATGTAAATCAGGGAGAGACGGTTGCGGTTGTTGGAGCAACAGGAGCAGGAAAATCAACCATTATAAATTTATTGAGTAGGTTTTACAGCATTAATTCTGGCAGTATTACTCTTGATGGTGTAGACTTAAATGAATTCACCTTATTAACTCTAAGAAACCAAATAAGTGTAGTGTTACAAGATGTATTTTTATTTTCTGATTCTATTTTAAATAATATCACATTGAATAATAAGGATATTAGTTTTGAAGAAGTTGAAGAAGCTGCAAAAAAGATAGGTATTCATAATTTTATCATGTCATTACCTTATGGTTACCATTTTAATGTAAAAGAAAGAGGAGGGATGTTGTCTGTTGGTCAAAAGCAATTGATTGCTTTTTTAAGGGCTTATGTAAGTAAGCCTGCCATTTTAATTTTAGATGAAGCGACATCTTCAATTGATGCTGAATCAGAAGAGTTGATACAGAAAGCTACTAATACCATAACAGAAAATAGAACCTCTATTATTATTGCTCATAGATTGGCAACAATAAAAAAAGCTGATAAAATTATTGTAATGGAAAAAGGAAAAATTGTAGAACAAGGTACGCATCAACAATTGTTAAAACAAAAGGGTTATTATAGTAAATTGTATGAGATTCAATTTGAAACAGCTAAAGCAAGTTTAACATTGAGCATATGACTTTATTTACTCTAGGTCTTCTTTAATAATGTCAGTCAATTTATCTATATCATTAAATAGAATAAATTCACCATCCTTAATATAAGATATTTGCCCAGACTCTTCTGAAACAACCAATGCAACAGCATCAGAACGGAGCGTTATCCCTAAAGCAGCTCTATGCCTCAACCCGAAGCGATCAGGTATTGAAATATCTTTCTCTACAGGTAAAATCACTCTAGTAGCAGTAATTAAATTATCTTCAATAATAATAGCACCATCATGTAGCGGACTATTCTTATAAAAAATACTAGACAATAAAGGCTTATTTACTTCGGCATTCATTTTGTCTCCTGTAAGTTTTACAAAATCTAAACTATTGTTTCTTTCTAGTATAATCAATGCACCAGTTCTAGATTTAGACATCTCATCACATGCAGAAATAAGACTTTCAACATCAGTGGTAACATGATCGTCACGGAAAGTATTTGAAAATTTAAAACGTTTTAAAAATCCTTTTTTTGAAGCAAAATTGGTAGAGCCTACCATTAATAAAAATTTTCTAATTTCTTGTTGAAAAACAATAATCAAGGCAATAAAACCTCCGCCAAGAAATTTACCTAAAATATCACTTAATAGCTCCATTTTAAGAGCAACGGTTAGTTTCCATATTAAATAGACAATGGCAATTCCTAAAAAAATATTAATAGCAGCAGTACCTCTAATCAATCTATATACATAATAGAGTAAAATAGCAACCAAAGCAATGTCTAGAATATCTAAAAATCTAAACTCTAAAAAATCTAATGCATCCAAAAATTAAGGTTTTGGTAAATGTAATCATAATTTAAACTATTTTACAAATGTGATTCTTATATTTATTAAAAGGATATTAAGAATTTTCATACTATAAAAAGTAGAGTTAATTTGGTGTTGTTGGCTCTTGCTCAAAAATTAATTGAGGATACTTTGTCTTTATAGTTTTAATTTTTTGAGATAATTCAATATTTGATTTGTCTTTTTTATAATCACTGGTTAATTTATCTAAAGACGTACCATATAAAGATTTTGACAAATCATTTCTCAACGAACTATAAGCACTTAAAATTTCATTTTGTACAGCAATATAGGCCGCATAAGAAGTGCTTCTGTTAGATTGAAATGAAATGATTGCTTTTTCAGGATGATCTGATGAATTAACATCTTTTTTGCCGTTACACCAAGTGCATTTTTCTCCTTTTGCATTTTTGTCTGCTCCATTATCTATAAAATTAATAAGCAATGGTTTTAGTTCTTCAATTTTAATGATTTGAGTGCCTTCAATTTGTATTTCATCATTAGAATTGATGTGAATTTCAAATATGTTTTTTTCTTTAACATCGACTTTAGGTTCACTAGTATTTTTTTCGGGCAATCGTTTGTATATGCCAGTATCAGTATCAAGTGTAGTGGTCACTAAAAAGAAGATCAATAATAAAAATGCAATATCGGCCATAGATCCTGCATTAACTTCGGGAGTGTTTCTGTCGCTCATAATTTTGTTTTTAAGGGTTAAACTTAGACCTCTAATAGAGAATTAGAGTAAAAAATTAAGGCGAGGTTAACAAAATAGCAACAAAAATGATGCCGAAGTGTAAAAGATTTTTTAGAACCAATAATCAAGACAGAAGATTCTTGGTTCTTCAGCGAAGCAGTCTTGTCTTTTGCATTTGGAAGCCCTCTTGTGGCAGTTACGAAGTACTAAAAAAAGCTCTCCTGAGAATGAATTTGCTCATTTCTAAAGGCTTAAGTTTTGAACAAAATTATGTTGAGCGAAGAAAGGGGAGGTTGAAGGTACTATTCATTAGTGTTAACCTTAAAAATTTAAAAAAAACGAATGTGATTTGAACTTTCAATCCCTCCGTCCACGCCAAAAATCGTGGCCACCTCCTTTTATCTAAAGGGAGGAGCTCACAACTGATTTAAAAAAAATGTAGGTACACCCTAGCTGCGGCAGGCAGGCTAGGTTTGAGGTAGTTCGTTTTCTATAATCTCGTATAATTTTTTATTTCAAAGCCCCAACTATTTGAATGGTTTCATAAGCTTCTTTTACATCATGTACTCTTAAAATATTACTGCCATTTAATAAAGCAATAGTATTTGCCGCTGTTGTCGCATTCAATGCTTTGTCAGGATTGATGTTTAGTAAGTTGTACAACATAGATTTTCTTGAAATACCACTCAATATGGGCACTTCTAAATTTTTAAATAAAGCCAGATTATTAAGTAAGTGATAATTTTGTGCTGAAGTTTTACCGAAACCAAAACCTACATCAATAATAATATCATTGACTTTCAATTGTCTTAGTTGGCTTATTTTTTCTGAGAAATAAAAAATGAGTTCTTTTACAATGTCATTATATTCAGGATTGTTTTGCATGTCCTGTGGAGTGCCTTGCATATGCATTATTAGATAAGGTACTTGTAACTTAGCGATGGTCTTAAACATATTATTGTCCATTGTGCCAGCAGAAATATCGTTTACCAAGCAAGCTCCATTTTGTACAGCTTCAAAAGCCACGTTACTTCTATAAGTGTCAATAGAAATTAAACTTTTAGGAAATTTTTTATTTAATAATTCAATGACAGGTATTACTCTTTCTAACTCTTCTTTTTCATTAATAATTTTGGCATTGGGTCTTGAAGAATATCCGCCTACATCGATAAATGTAGCTCCTTCAGATAACATTTTTTCAACTCTTGAAAGAATGTCTTTATCGCTTTTTAAGGTGTTGCCATCATAAAAGGAATCTGGTGTAATGTTGAGTATTCCCATTATTTTGGGAGATGATAAATCAATAAGTTTACCTTTACAATTAATATGCATGCTTTTGTTTATTTTTTAATTTGAACACTGAACATATACCCGTCCGTAGCCTTGGCGAAGGTGGACTGAACATTATTTACTAGCAACAGCCCCGAAGTTTCGGGGTTATTTTTGACATTATAGGAGCTTTGTAATTCTTCATTATAGTAATTAATTCTTCAATAGTATCACTTACCAAAAGCATATCTCTATTATTTTGTTTTAGAAATCCTTCTTTTACCATTACATCTAGTTGTAATAGCGTATGGTCAAAATATCTGTTGGTATTTAAAATACCGATTGGTTTACTTTCAATACCTAATTGTCCTAAAGTAAGAGCTTCAAAGAGTTCATCTAGCGTTCCGAATCCTCCTGCTAAAGCAATGTATCCGTCAGCCAATTTGCTAATTTTCACTTTCCGTTTAGACATTTTTTTGGTGACAATCATTTTTGTAACAGTAGTGTGAGCTACTTCTTTATGTCTAAGCAGATGAGGGATTACACCAATTACCTCACCATTATTTTCTAAAACAGCATCGGCAATAGTGCCCATCAATCCTATTTTTCCACCACCATAAACCAAACCAATATTATTCTTAGCAAAGTAAATACCTAGCTCTTTTGCAGTTTTTGCATACACAGAATTATGTCCAATACTCGATCCGCAAAAAACAGCAATACACTTCATAGGTTTAAATCATTTTAGTAAACTTTGTAATTATTCAGCTAAAGTCATTTTGGCTAAAAGAAGCCGTTTTTTTATGTCAAAAGCACTTCAACTGAATAGTTATGTAAAAATAAACAATTGATAAAGACTAATTGACAAGTTTTTTCATAAATTCGTCGAATAGTTATCAGAAACAAAGTAAGAAGAAGAAAATAAATTATGCAGAAGACCTCTGAACAATACAATGCAGTCATTCAACAATGCCGAACCCTTTTTATTAATAAAATGACGGATTATGGTAGTGCGTGGCGTATTTTACGATTACCATCATTGACAGATCAAATTTTTATCAAGGCTCAACGGATTCGTCAGTTGCAACAAAACGAAGTAAAAAAGGTTGATGAAGATGAAATACCTGAATTCATAGGTATTATCAATTATTCAATAATGGCATTAATTCAGTTAGAAAAAGGGATTGTCGAGCAACCAGATTTATCCGTTAAAGTAGCAACAGAATTGTATGATAAACACTTGCAGATTACCAAAACGCTGATGGAGAATAAGAACCATGATTATGGTGAAGCTTGGCGTGATATGCGTGTGAGCTCTTTAACCGATTTGATTTTGCAAAAACTATTACGTGTAAAGCAGATTGAAGACAATCAAGGTAAAACATTGGTTTCTGAAGGAATAGATGCCAACTATCAAGATATGATTAATTATGCGGTATTTGCTTTGATTTTAATGGATGAAGATTCAGAAAACACTTAGAATGATTGTATATTTTTGTTTTGAAAAGACAAATAAATAGATAAAAGAATGAAATTTTTAACACACATAGCCAGAGTATTAGTAGCAGCAACGTTTATTTTTTCAGGGTTTGTGAAATTGATTGACCCTTTAGGTTCTGCCTATAAATTTCAAGACTATTTTGCTGCTGATGTATTGAATTTGGAGTTTTTAAGTCCGTATGCCTTGCCATTTTCTATCGCTTTAATTGTCGCAGAAATTATGTTAGGCGTAATGCTGTTGGTCGGTTATAAATCTAAGTTTACAGTTAGGAGTTTGTTGTTTTTAACGCTTGTATTCTTGTTTTTAACTTGGTATTCAGCTTATTATAATAAAGTAACTGATTGCGGTTGTTTTGGAGATGCGATTACCTTGACACCATGGGAGACTTTTTATAAGAATATTATCTTAGTTGTATTGATTCTTTTCTTGTTGTTTACAACCAAGCATATCAAAGCTCTTTTTAGTAAGCGTTTTGCAAGCAGAGTTTCGTTCTTAGCAATTGTAAGTTTTTTATTTGTGACTTATTATGTGTTGCAACATTTACCAATTATAGATTTTAGAGCCTATGCTGTTGGTGAAAATATCCCTAAAGGGATGATGATTCCTGAAGGAGCAAAGTTAGATGTTTATGAAGATACGTGGATTTATAAAGTGAACGGTGTCGATAAAACATTTACTACTGAAGAAAAACCTTGGGAGATTGAAGGTTCTACTTTCGTGGATAGAAAAACGGTATTGTTAGAAAAGGGATACGAGCCACCCATTCATGATTTCACAATGGAGCTGAAAGGTGTTGATATTTCTGAACAGTTATTTCAAAAAGAAAGATTGGCGTTGATTGTAATGCATAGTTTGGATAAAACGGATGCTAATTTATTGACAAATATTGTAACTTTTTCTACAAAAGCATTGCAAGAAGGTTACGATGTCTATGCGATATCCTCTTCAAAAGAAGAAGATTTTTTAAAGATAAAAGAGCAATTCAAATTAGAATTTGACCTGTTATTTTGTGATGATATTGCTTTAAAAACAATGATAAGGGCAAACCCAGGTATTGTTATGATAAATAAAGGTACTATTACAGGTAAATGGAATGCTAGAGATGCTGATAAAGTAAAATTATAACACCAAAGAAATGAAACAACTGTTATTGGTTTTTGTAGGAGGAGGTTTTGGTAGCATGGCAAGGTTCATACTTTCAAAATATTTTAATACCACAACAACTGGAATACCTTACGGTACACTTTTAGTGAATGTTTTGGGTAGTTTACTTATCGGAATCATATTGGGCTTGGCATTAAAAAATGACAATTTGAGTCAAAACCAAACCTTATTATTGGCAACAGGTTTTTGTGGCGGATTCACCACCTTTTCTGCTTTTGCTTATGAGAATCATAATTTATTAAAAGCAGGTGATTTTACTAGCTTTTTTATCTATACCATTGCTAGTTTTGTTTTAGGTTTTGCGGCCGTTTTTTTAGGATTGTATTTGGTGAAAGGATAATAATTATTTACCCATTATTTTTCTTTAAATGTTGGTGCTTTTCTGTGCTTAGTGCCTTGTTCATAACTATAAGACAATCGTATCAATGTAGGTTCACTAAACATTCTTCCTAAAAATTGTAATCCAGCAGGCAAACCTTCACTAGTAAACCCCATGGGCACTGTAAAAGCTGGTTGACCAGTATGTGGGGCAATCACTTGATTATTATCACCTAAATATTCTTCTTCAAATTTGCTTATATGAGCAGGTTTATTATTCCATGTTGGGTAAATAATAGCATCTAATTGTAGGCTATCCATTTGTTGTTCTATCGCATTTCTGAAAGCTATACGACGTGTGTCTGTATAAGGATCTCCACATGCTATTTCTAGATGCTTTTCTCTACCAGAATTTTTAGAAAAATAGTCTAATACACCTTTTGCGTAGTTTGATTTTGTTCCAATACGGATAATATCATTTAGAGTTCTTATGGTGTCGTTTTTTACGTATTCAGCTAAATAAGCTTCAATATCTTGTTTAAAATTAGCACACCATTGATTGTTTTTTAGACTATCAAAATTTTGAACATGAATATTAACGACAGTTGCACCTAATCGTTTTAAATTGACTATTGATTTTTCAAAGAGCACTTTTATTTCAGGATTAGGATTGGCATCACTTAGCTGAGATAATACGCCAATTCTTGCATTTGTCAATCCATTACTAACAAGAAATTGTTGATAATCAGTTTCAGCCTTTCCTTTACTATAGTTAGTTATTTTATCATTTGGATCAAAACCTGCAATAACTTCTAAAACTTTGGTAGCATCTTCAACAGTTCTACACATAGGGCCAGCAACATCATTTCGCATATACAACGGAATAATACCGTTTCTGCTTACTAAACCTAATGTTGTTCTAAACCCAACTAATGCATTGTGTGAAGACGGGCCTCTAATGGAGTTTCCAGTATCTGTACCTAAACCAATAGTACCGAAATTTGCAGCAATTCCTGCCCCAGTACCTCCACTTGAACCCGCAGGAACATAATTTAAGTGATACGGATTGTGGGTTGTGCCATGTGTAGAACTTTCTGTATGTTTTGCACTAAAAGCCCATTCAGCCATATTAGATTTCGCAATGATAATAGCACCAGCATCTATCAATTGTTGTACAACAAAAGCATTGTTGTCTGGTATAAAATCTTTTAAAGCTAAAGCACCAGCAGTTGTTGGCATTCCTTTGGTATTATAATTGTCCTTTACAATAAGCGGAATTCCGTGAAGAGGTTTCAGTATACCAGTTTTCGCAAATTCTTTATCTAATTTTTCTGCCGTAGCCAACGCTTCTTTATTGATAAAAGTAATGGCATTTGTCTTACTGTCTAAACTGTCAATTCTATCAAAATACGCATTGACTAATTGTACAGCAGTATACTCTCCATTTTGATAAGCCTTGTGAATTTGACTAATTGTCAACTCATTTAATGAGATGTTTGGATTTTCTTTTTTAGAATCAGAACAACTTGAAACGAAGATTACAAGTATTGATAATGTTGTAAGGATTTTATTCATAATTTTATCAAGTATTAAATTTCTTTTTTTAGTTTAAAAAGGCAAGTTTAATAAATCAACATTACCCCCAGAAAGGATAACACCTACTTTTTTATTTGCAAATTCAGTTTTAGATTTTAGTACTGCTGCTAATGCTACGGCACTTGAAGGTTCAATGATAATTTTCATGCGTTCCCAAATGAGTCGCATAGCCTCAGTAATTTCTTCTTCGGTAATTCTAATTATTTTTTCTACGTGGTTATTGATGATATTAAAAGTAATGTCACCTAATGAAGTTCTGAGTCCGTCTGCAATCGTATCAATAGTCATGTTCTGTTCAATATTGCCACTTTCTAAAGAACGATACGCATCATCAACATTAAAAGGTTCTGCACCAATAACTTTACAGTTATTGCCAAAAGTCATTGCACTTAAAGCAGTTCCAGAAATTAATCCACCTCCACCAACAGGAGTAATAATAACATTTAATTCTGGATGTTTTTCTAGTAATTCTTTTCCTGCTGAGGCATTGCCTAAAATGACATTAAAATCGTTAAACGGATGGATAAACGTAGCTCCTTTCTCTTCTTGAATTTGTTGAGCTGTTGTTTTTCTAGCAGTTAAAGTAGGTTCACATTCAGTAATAATTCCTCCATACCCTTTTACAGCACTTTTCTTTACTTCAGGAGCATCTTTAGGCATCACAATATAAGCTTTGATGCCTAGGTTCTGTGCTGCCAACGCTAAGGCTTGTGCAAAGTTGCCTGAAGAATGTGTGACGTGTAATTTATATTTTAATAAGAATTTGATAATAATAAAATGAAAAACTACTGCCAACAAAAGAAGTGTATAATTACTTACTTCTCGCCTACTTACGAAAATCCTCGCGGATTTTCAGCTAGTTCCGAGCAATTTCACTAATTTAGTTATAAAATCTTACACGAAACACTG
>CAYRZY010000032.1:0-18046 GCA_964428855.1 uncultured Flavobacteriaceae bacterium | reverse complement strand
GTTAAATAATCATGCCAATACCAAAACTTTAAAGGTTCTACTTTAAAAGTTCTATAAAGAATTGTATCATTGGTATTTGGATTTTCTATTTTAAATTTTTCAAAAAGAATCATAGTATTTTCAAAATTTAAGCCTTTCCAAGGTATTTCATAACCTTCAAATTCGTTTGATTCTGTTGTATAATTATAGACAGGTAATCCTCCTAAAATAGTTTTTAATCCTGTATAATTAGCTAAGAGGATTATTAAAACTATTATTGCGATACTAACTATTATTTTTTCATAAGATGTAAAATTTAAGGACAAGTAGTAGAACCTTTTGGGATTTTTCTTTCTGTTTTATTGTTATTGATTCTTGTAGTACGACTACACAGAAACAATTTCATCATCATTTAACAACTCTAAATTATTAAACCTTAATAATAATTGAGCCACCGCAATGGTATCTCTTTCGCAGTATTTTACAATTCTATCTAAATCATTTTCTTCATAATATACTTTTCCGACTTGGCTGCCATCAATATCTTGTTTAGGCGAGGGGATACCTAAAATATTGGCTAGTAATTTTAAGGAGGTATAATGTTTATAGTCGCCAAATTTCCATAGTTCTAAAGTGTCTAAATGAGCAACTTCCCATGGTTTTTTACCAAATAAATTTAGTTTTTCTGGCAATGAAATACGAAGGATAATCATTCGTCTTGCGATGTACGGAAAGTCAAACTCCTTTCCATTATGGGCACATAATAATTGATTTGACTTGTAGAAATGATCTTCTAATAATTCTTTAAATTCATTTAAAAGCTCGACTTCATCCCCTGAAAAGGATTTTACTCTAAATGCCCTTTTACCTTCTAAACCTACAAAGTACCCTACAGAAATACAGATTATTTTGCCAAATTCAGCCCAAATACCTGCCCGTTCATAAAAATCTTCAGCTGAAACTTCATCTTTACGTTGGTATTGAGTTTTTAAACCATATAATTCTTGTTTTTCAGCAGATAATTCAGAAAACGTTGCAACTTCAGGTACCGTTTCTATATCTAAAAACAAGATATTTTCTAATTTAATTTTGTTTAACATTTTTAAAAGCTATAGTTAAATAGGTCTAAATATAAGAAAACTTAAGTAGAACATCTGTTTATAAGTAAAAGTCAAGGTAAATACATTCTGATTTTGAATTGATTTAACGTATTTTTCGCCACGAATGCACTAATAATTTTGTTTGAAATGAAAATTATGATTTCACTAATGGAAAAATCCTATAGGATTTTTAAAATTAGTGTTAATTTTTTGTTTCAATATAGAGAATAAAAATTATTAGTGTATTCGTGGCTTTTGTTCAAAGTATGTGTTTACCCTAAATAAAAAGCGAGCTATTAGAAATAACTCACTTTTCAAAATTAAGTTGAAGGGTTGTACTATTTTATAACCAATTTTCTAGTAGAGGTTTTTCCGTTTTCAAAGGCTTTTAAAATATAAATACCAGCATCTAGTTTTGATACGTTTAATTCTACACCTCTTAAATTTGTTGCAATTATTTGTTTACCCAAAATATTGTAAATCTGTATTTTTTTAGTAGTATTTCGAAAAGAATAGATGTACAATTTTCCGTTAACCACAGGGTTTGGGAACATTTTAAAATCCTTTATTTCATCAGGATTTTGAACTGAAGTTTTTTGATTTACCTCTGAAGTATCACCAACTTTTTGTCCGTAAAAATAAGTTGATATAAATATCGTAAATATAAAAATGTAAAATTTCTTCATACTTATATTAGTTTAATTACAGCAAAAGTGGTTGATTGATCAATTGATTAATTGAATATAAAGGTATAAAATTATTGTACTCATATGACGTAAAACCTAAAATTGTGAATAACTTTAACATATTTAAAACAATATTTGTAGTGGTTAAATAAAACAATCAAACAACAATCATATGATTATCAATTATTTATAATAAGAGTAGATAGTTAACCGTAATTTACGGTTGTACTATTAAAAGAGGATTAAGTTTATAAAAATATTATATTAATCCTTATTTTTGAGGAATTTACTGAGTTAAATGAAAAAAAAAGACATCAAAATTTTATTAGTAGATGATGAACCAGATATTTTAGAGATTGTAAGTTACAATTTAAAAAATGAAGGGTATCAGATATTTACAGCAACAAATGGTCTTGAAGCTATAGATAAAACAAAAGAAATACGGCCTCACCTTATTCTTTTAGATGTAATGATGCCTAAAATGGATGGTGTAGAAGCTTGTATAAAAATCAGAAAAATAGAGACTTTAAATGATGTAATTATTGCTTTTTTTACAGCTAGAAATGAAGATTATTCTCAATTGGCTGGTTTTGATGCTGGTGCAGATGATTATATTACCAAGCCTGTAAAACCAAAAGTATTGGTAAGTAAAGTAAAATCTTTATTAAGACGTTTAAAAGAGGATAATACAGACCAAGAAAATAGCATTACTGTAGGAGACATTATTATCAATAGAGAAGAATACTTTGTCCAAAGAGGAGAAACAAAAATTATATTACCTCGTAAAGAGTTTGAATTGATGTATCTTTTAGCCTCTAAACCAGACAAGGTATTTAAACGTGATACTATTCTTGAAAAGGTTTGGGGAAATGATGTGGTTGTTGGCGGTAGAACGATAGATGTACATATTAGAAAGCTTAGAGAAAAAATAGGTGAGAATTATTTTAAAACCGTAAAAGGTGTTGGTTATAAATTTACAATTAAGTGAAGTTAAATAAGACATACAAGTTTGCTTTCAAATCTTCTTTATACATTACACTCCTTATCTTTGTTGTGTTTTTAGGAGTTTCTTTTTTCCTCGTGCATAAATTTAACCTACTCTTAGCAATAATTATAGCAATCTTTGTTTTTCTGATCTCTATTGTAATTATCCATTATCGGGTAGAACATTTTATTTATAAAAGGATAAAAAACATTTATGAAGATGTGGCAATTTCAAAAGCCGAAACCTTAAATAATATAAGTATTACTTCTGATATGGATACTTTGTCAGAAAAGCTAAAAAAGTTTGCTGATGATAAGCATCTTGAAATTGAAATGTTACAAATACGAGAAGAATATAGAAGGGAATTTTTAGGAAATGTTTCACACGAATTAAAAACACCACTATTTACTGTTCAAGGTTATTTATTAACCTTAACAGATGGTGCAATTAAGGATGCTACGATAAGAGACAAATACCTAGACAGAGCGAATAAAGGCGTAGACAGATTGATAAGTATTGTTGAAGACCTCGATATGATTACGCAATTAGAATCGGGTTCTTTAAATGTGTTACATGAAAGTTTTAACATAGTAAATTTGATACAAAATGTATTTGATTCGCTAGAGCTAAAAGCTAAAAAAAGGAACATCCAATTGCGTTTTGATAAGGTCTATGACACTCCGATTTTGGTACAGGCTGATATTAAACGTATTGAACAAGTGCTAATTAATTTGATAGAAAACTCAATAAAATACGGAAAACAAAAAAGTGCTTCTATAGTAAGTGTTGATAATTATTCTAATTCTCAATTTATCATCCGTATAATAGATGAAGGAGAAGGGGTCAAACCTCAACACCTGTCAAGGTTATTTGAACGTTTTTATAGGATTGACCCAAGTAGATCTAGAGAACAAGGAGGCTCTGGTTTAGGTCTGTCAATTGTTAAACATATTATTGAAGCCCATGAACAAAAGGTGTTTGTAGAAAGTGAATATGGCAAAGGTTCAACCTTTTCATTTACTTTAGAAAAGTTCAAATAGACTTGCATTTAGACTTATTTCACATGAGTTGATAAATCCATCATAGTTTTCAAGTTTAGCTAACATATTCAGTGTAAAATTTTCTTGAGTTGAGAAAGAAGCTATACCCATATCTTTCATTCTTTCAGCGAGATATTCTTGCTCATGTTGACCAGGTGTTGGGATAAAAAAGCATTTTTTTTCAAGTTTAGCTAAATCTAATACAGTAGAGTAGCCAGATCTTGCTAAAATAACGTTGCTTTCATTAAAAGCCTGTTGTAATTGCTCGCTAAGCATATAATTTACAACAGTTGTATGTTTGTTGATTTCAGAGTTGGCTGTATTAGAAAAAACACCTCTAACCAATAGTGTCTTTTTAGTAGAAATTTTTAATTCAGTTATTAATTTTTCTTCTAATAGTGTGCGTTGAGGTTCAGGGCCCGATAAAACAATAAGTAAATCGTATTTTATGGGTAAAATTTTCTTTTCAAACCTACTGATTGCACCAATGTATTTAATGTTTAGTTTTTTATTCTCAAAAGCAGATAATTTTCCTGAAAGTGTTGAGTCTTGATAATCAGGAATCCAACATTGGTCAAACTTTGCAATAATTTTTTGATGTAAATTGGAAGTGATTGCCGTAGTTTTTCCTGAAAGCACATTGATTTGATGCGTGATGTAAACTGAAGGGATTCCTATTAACCTTACACCAAACCTATTGTCAGAAATAATACCAGATAAATTTTCTTTTTTATGGATTTTTCTGACTTCTTTTTGTTCGTTTATACTTGCTTTTAGGATGGCTGGACTGTTTAAAAATAGCTTTAATTTTTGAGAAGAACCTTTAGAGTATTTGATGTTATAACTTGGTAATTGATACGATTTAAGTAGAGGAAATTCTTTTTGTAATAAGGTTAAAGCATCACCATCACTTGCCAATATAGGCTCGAAATCATGCCTAATCAATGTCTTAATGATAGGAATGCATCTGGCGGCATGTCCTAATCCCCAATTCAACGGTGCTATTAGAATTTTTTTTTTCATTCTTATCACTCCTGCAAGACAGGAATCTCATTAAAATTCATCAGATTCCTGCCTTCGCAGGAATGACATATTAGATTAAATCAAAACCAATATCTTTACGATAATTCATTTTTTCGAATTTGATATTTTCTATACTATCGTAAGATAATTTTAAAGCCTCTTCAATGGTGTCACCAAAAGAAGTAATTGCCATAACTCTACCTCCATTCGTTATAATTTTACCATTTTCTTGCTTGGTTCCTGCATGAAAAACGGTTGAATTGTTTACTTTTTCTAAACCTGTTATTTCTTTTCCGTTGGTATAGGCTTCAGGATACCCTCCAGAAACTAACATTACTGTTATTGCCGTTTTCGGGTTTACAACAAATGATTTTTCATTTAAATTTTGATGAGCCACACCTTCAAATAAATCAAATAAATCAGATTCAATTCTTGGAAGTACTGCTTCTGTTTCAGGGTCGCCCATTCTTACGTTGTATTCAACAACAAAAGGGTCATTGTTGATATTCATTAAGCCGATAAAAATAAACCCACGGTAATCTATTCCGTCTTTTTGAAGGCCTTGAATGGTAGGTTTTATAACACGTTTTTCTACTTTTTGTAAGAAATCAGCATTTGCAAAAGGCACAGGAGAAATAGCTCCCATACCACCAGTATTCAATCCAGTATCACCTTCTCCAATTCGTTTATAATCTTTTGCTGAAGGTAATATTTTATAATTTTTCCCATCTGTCAGCACAAAAACAGAAAGCTCAATACCATCTAAAAACTCTTCAATAACAACTTTAGAAGACGCTTCACCAAATTTATTATTGGTTAGCATTTCTTCTAATTCTTCTTTTGCTTCATTTAATGAATTTAAAATCAGCACACCTTTTCCACCCGCTAATCCATCTGCTTTTAAAACATAAGGAGGTTTAAGGGTTTCTAAAAATAGCTTTCCTTTTGCCAAGCTATCCTTAGTGAAAGACTGATACCTAGCTGTAGGAATGTTATGTTTTATCATAAACTGTTTAGAAAAATCTTTACTTCCTTCTAGTAAAGCACCATCTTTTTTAGGGCCAATAACAGGAATGTTTTTCAACTCAGCATCCGCTAAGAAAAAATCATGAATACCCTGAACTAAAGGAGCTTCTGGCCCTACAATCACCATTGTAATTTCTTTGGCTAACACCAATTGTTTGACAGCTTTAAAATCAGTTGGACTTACAGCTACATTCTCAGCAATTGAAGCTGTACCTGCATTACCAGGAGCTACAAAAAGTTGATTTACCTTTTTACTTTGAGAAAGTTTTAATGCAAAAGAATGTTCTCTACCGCCAGAACCTAAAATTAAAATATTCATATGTTTTGTTGTCAATTTAGCTTACAAATATACAGTTAATACATTATAAAATTAAATTGGTATTAACTCCATTTCTTAAAATACTTTAGACTAGATTTTAAATGGATAAAAAATAATTTCAAGTTTTTTGATGAATCCTTTTTAAGTATATGTACAATTTCTTCTTTAGGATAATACATTTTTTTCTTACCCAATACGTCTATTTTTTTACAGATATCAAGGTCTTCCATATATAAAAAATAACGTTCATCAAAGCCTTTTAATTGAACGAAGTATTCTGTCTTATATAATTGAAAACAACCATGTAAAAATTCAGGATAAAAAGGTTGAGATAAATTTTTATCATGATATTCTCCTTTTTTAATTATTGAAGGAAAAAGGTATTTTAAAAATGAAATATTTCTAATGATTAATTCAAAGAATGAAGGATATCTTCTGCTTGTATATTGATGTTCTCCATTCGGGAACAATACTTTTGGAGATATTAAGGCTAATTCTTTATCTTTTTCTATTATTTTTATAAGATTAGGTACAGTTGACGGTTTAAAGGATACATCTGGGTTTAAAATCAAATGATATGTTGATACGTTTTTTATTTGATCAATAACTCTATTATGCCCACCTCCAAAACCTATATTTTTTCCTACAAAAACATACTCGATATCAGGATGGTTAAATTTATTATTCAAGTCATCAAAAGGAGAATTATCAACTATAAAAAGTTTTTTAGAGATAGGAATATTCAAAAAACTATCAATAGTCTTTGACAGCTCCTTCGTATCTTCATTATAAAGAACAATGGTAGCAGTTAATACTGTAGAGTTGTTTTTCGATTCTATCATCAATACTTATGCTTAATACGCTTTTTCTTCATTTCTGAAGAAATTTAACATGGTTTGAATAATAATTTTCAAATCTAAAAAAAATGACCAGTTTTCTATATAAAAAATATCTAATTTAATTCGATCTTCCATATCTTTATTATTTTGTATTTCACCACGATAGCCTCTAGCTTGAGCCAGACCAGTAATTCCGGGTTTTACAAAATGTCTTACCATGTATTTGTCTATTTTTTTACTGTATTCTTCTGTGTGATTTAGCATATGAGGTCTTGGGCCAACAACACTCATATCTCCTATTAAAACATTAAAAAATTGAGGAAATTCATCAAGACTAGTTTTACGTATAAATTTACCAATGTTAGTAATTCTATAGTCTTCTTTGTTTACTTGAATTTTATCAGATTCATTATTAATATACATAGATCTAAATTTATAACAGTAGAAAATATGACCATTGATTCCATCTCTTTTTTGTTTAAAAAATAGCGGCCCTTTAGAATCTAATTTGATTAAAATATACATTAATGGAATAAGCCAAGATAGAATAAAAACAATGACTAATAAAGAAAAAACAATATCAAAGCTACGTTTAAAATATTTAATTAAAGGCTTATCAAAGGGTAATTTTCTTAGAGATAACACAGGTGTGTAATCAAAATATTCTAACACCATTTCTTTACTAAAAACATCTTTAGCATCAGGTATTAATTTAAAAACTATTAGGTTGTTTTCACAAAAATGAATGATTTTTTTAATTTGCTGTTGACTTAGTTCTGTTGTTGAGCAATATAGTTCATGTATTCCTTCCTTTGTAATATAAGAAAAAGCATCTTCAATAGTACCTAAAAAACCATCCTGATTTATTTGAGGCTGGTCAGAAAAGTAGCCAAGTAATCTATATCCATATTCAGATTTATTGTTTAAGAAATGGATGATATTTTTCATATTTTCATTCTGACCAATAACAACAACCTTTCTAAAATTACCCCCTCCAATTCTATATTTTTTTAATGCGTATAAAAATAAAATTCTAAATAAAATAATTAGGAGGTAAATGATACTTAAAACTTTTATGTGAAAGGTGATTGAAGCATTGACCTTAAATACATTGATATAAGCAAAGTAAGCCAATGTAAAAATTGTGATTTGATTGAAAAAACGAGAAACAACTTTTGCAGCTTTCAAAAGCCTATGAAAGTTATAAAACTTGGTGAAAAAGCTAATAAACAACCAACTAAAGTTAATATAAAGGGCATAACCAAGACCTATAGTACTAAAATAATAGTATAGTACGCCATTAAGAATAGCTAAATGGGCAATGATTGATATCGGTTTTATAAACTTAGAGTACCTCTTTTTCAAAACTTTTAATATTAATACTTTGATCTTTTTCTTTAAAGAACAGTAAAGTTACGGTTATAAAAAACACCATTCCTCTTTGTCTCCAAAGATAGGATTCTGTAACACATAAAATTGCAATTAAAATAATAAATGATAAATAGAAGAAGTTTTTATTTACATAAGCTTCTTTTAAAGAAAAATAAAAGATACTTATTAAAAATAAAAGCCCTAAAAGTCCTAATTCAGAAAAAATCTGTAGGTATTGATTGTGAAAATTAAAATGATAAAAACCTGGATATAAATTATATTGGATGTATTTTTTCTTCAACATATCTTGTGATGCGTCTATTCCATATCCGCTAAAAAAAATTGCATCTTCCTCTAAAAGTTCAACAAATGCTCTTATTTGGAACAGTCTTAAGCTTGCCCCTGTCCAATAATAAACCTGTCCAAATTCATTTTTAGAGAATACCTCAGAAAAGTTTGTATTATTAATTTCAATAGTAAATCTATCAACAATTTTTTTAGATAAGAAGATAAGTATGATTAATGTACTTATTAAAAAAAATGTTTTGAGAATTCTTTTTTTAGTTTCTTTTTTGAAAAACAAAGGTGACAAACCAATAGCAATTAAAGTGACTGAAATCACCAATTTAGAAGACAATAAAACTAAAAAAACACTTAGAACAGTCAAATAGAAATAATCACTTTTCTGTTTTAATTTTTTAGTAAAGAAATACAATAAAGAAAAGGCTGTATATGTTGACATGTATATCGCATTTATATTGTCTAAAGGCTTGCTTAAATTATGGTAAAACAAGACATCAGAATTACTGCTTTTTAGATATGAGAACAAACCAACACTTAAACAATATAGTGCATATAAAACGACGGCTTTTGAAAAATTTGAAAATATAAGATTCAACTCTGACTTGCTTAACTTTGGAATTAAAACAAAAAGAATTGGCAAAATTAAATAAGAAAGCTTTTGAGACAAACCTTTTATTGATTCGTCTATATCAACACTCCAACTTAGAGATATAATTGCTAATAAATAGATAGAAATAAAGGAAATTGAGATAGGATTAATTTCTAATTTCGGCTTATTTTTATTTACACTATAATTATATAAAAAATATAGGAATGTAATTATTATAACAACACTATTTATACTGTGTTTTAATGGTAATGTTATTAAAACCAATGAAATAAGCCACATGTCAATTTCTTGACTGTCGATAAATTTACTTAATACATTCATTGAAAAAGGATTGATACTGTTGATTTATGGAGTCATAATTATAAAATGATTTTATTTTTTGTAAATTTTTGTCTAATTTAATATTTTCTTGAGGTTCATTTTTATGAATCTTCTCAACCAAAGATTGTACGTCAAGGCTGTTTTTAAAATAATAGGCTTCTTCTTCTAAAATATATTTGTTGTACTGATTGTCATGAGCAACAATTAATGCATTTGATGCCATTGCTTCTAACAAAGAAGGGTTTGTACCACCTACAGAATGACCATGAAAATATAGCTTTGAGAAATAACGTAAATTATTGAGGATATTAATATCGTAAATTCCGCCTAAAAATTGAATTTTGTCATTATTTTTATAGCTATTATATATTTCTCTCCCGTATTTGCTAGCGTTATAATTTCCAACAATCAAAAAAATATTTTCAGTAGACGATTTTGTAACTCCCTCTAAAATAACATGAATATTGTTTTCTGGTTCAAGCCTAGCAATTAACATATTGTATTCAAATTCTTTTACCGAAAACTCTTTTAAAATAGTATTATTTGGTGTTTCAAAAACATGACCACCATATGCAATGAATTGAGAGTCTTTATGGTACTTATTTTTAATATAACTCTGAATACCAATTGAATCTGAAATTAAAAAATCGCTGTGTTTAACGGCTAATTTTTCTGCAAACTTTAAGAATTTTTTAGTCAGCGAAGAATATTTACTTCTTTTCCACTCCAAGCCATCCATATTTGTAATAACAATGGCTTTTTTAGGAAATAGAAAAGACCAAATAGAACTGCTTGTATAACCGAGTTGTAGAATAATATCAAAATTCATCTTTCTACTGTGTAGAATACAGTTAAAATCATAAATAAATTGACCTACTGTGCCAATTTTATTTTCAGGATCATAACAGTGAACTATATGAACACTTTTATATGTCTTTTCTTTGTATTGATGATTGCTAGAATTGTAAACATAAATGTGATGATTTTCTTTTGCTAGAAATACTGATAAATACTCAGCAAACTGTTCAAAGCCTCCATAATGATTCGGAATTCCTCTAGTTCCAATTATTCCTATTTTCATTATTTTTTAGGCTAAGTTTGTTAGTAAAAGATGTTTGTTGAAAAAAAAGTATTCCTAATATAAAGGCAAAGATATCATGCATGTTATAAATACCTGTGATAATTAATGACGAAAATAAATAATACAACCCTATACCAGAAATTAAATTACCAACTACAAATTTACTTAAATTATTTTCTTTTGGATATGAATTATAATAGAGTCCTAATAAAAAAATAAAATAGAGTACCAAACCAACAATACCAGTTTTAAAAAGGATATAAACATATCCATTATGTAGAATTGGTATAAATCGTATTTTTTCTGAATTTAAAGGAGCATCAAATTTTAAATCTACCAAAGCACCAAAACCTTTACCCATAAAAAAACTTGAAGGGTTTTTTTGCATTTGCTCTAAAGCCGTTGAAGCTTCATAGGCTCGCCAATGATCCCAAAGGGAAGCGTGATTATTTACATTAATATTCGTTTTTGGTATAAAAATTTCTGAAGGGGCAATTTTTAATTTGTATAAAAATGATTCAAGACCAGGTTTGTCTCTTTCTATTTTAACGGAAAATAAATACGTGTAAAACAGCCCAACGGAAACTAATAAAATAAACCCGTATTTTATTCCTTTCTGACTAAGTTTCAAATAGCCTAAAATGGCCAAATAAAATATAATAAACGCAACCATCATAGTTCTAGAAAAATAGGCTATAAACGAAAATGACAAGAGTAGTAAAAGGGTATTTTTCAACAACTTATTTTTAAATACGTTTAAAAAAGAATATTTGTAAGAGCCTAGTATTAAAACCAATGCAAGAGATTCTATTAAGTTTGAAATCCCTCCAATTCTTCTAATATCAGTAATTGTCCAATGGTTAAAATCTGCATGCCAAAAAACCTTAGATAAATGGAAAATTGAGATTATTGTGGCTACAATGATGATGCCTTTAAGAATGTAATAAAAATTGTTTATTTTTTTTGCTATGATAAAACCTGATAGAAGAGCAATTATTGGCTTTATGAAATACATAAAATCTTTTAACCAATTGTAAAAAGTTCTTTGGTGAAAGAATGAGGTAATAATACCGACAAAAGTGATTAATAATAAGATAAATATTAAATTGAAAAACTTTTTTGGAAGCTTTGGGTTCTTATCAAAAAGAAACAATGAAGTAGTCAAAAAAAACAGCACTAAATGAAGTTCGAATATTGGAAAAGTAACCAATAAAATCAGAATCAGAATATATGATATTTTATATATATTGATCATTTTCAAGCCTTATTAATAATAGCAGTTATTGTTTTTGCAGATTCTTTCCAAGAATAGCGGTTTTTAATAATCTGTTGAATATTGTCTAAATATAATTCATTTTTATCAATAATTATTTTCTTTAATGCTTCTTGAAAACTTTTTGTGTCATTTGGGTCTATAAAAAACGGATTAAAAAATTCAAAATCAGACATTGCTGTAGCGTTAGAACATAAAACTGGTATTTTTAATGCAGCAGCTTCAATGGGTGGTATGCCAAATCCTTCTGCTTTTGACGGAAAAACAAAAGTTGTTGCAGCTCTATAAAAATAGATTAAATCGTTTTGGTCTATTTCTTCAATATAATGAATTTTTTTTCTTTGCTCTGTATTTAGCGACGCTAATAAACGTTCAAACGTATTGTTTTTAATAGAATTTTTACCAATTAAAACTAAATGATAATCTTGTTTGTATAATTTCAGGTCTAAAAAAGTTTGAACTAATAATTCTTGATTTTTTCTAGGTTCAACACGACTGATATATAAAATATAATTTTTTAAAGCATATTTTTTATTGATATACTGAATAGCATCCTCTTTGTTGTAAGCTTCTAAATAACTATTATTTACTCCATTAGGAGTTATTAAAATCTCGTTATTTAGTAATTGATATTGTTTAATTAATGATTGCTTAGAATAGTTTGAAACTGTAACTAAAAAGTCTGATTTAAGTGCACTGTTTTTAAATAGAAAATTTCTTCTAATTCTGTATAAAAAAGAAAAGTGATCAGGGAATTCATTGAATAAAATATCATGTATGGTAACAATGTACTTGCAATTTTTATTTTTCACTAAAGGCATTACATATTGAAAATGTGCAAAATCAAATTCATTTTTTTTAATGAGCTGAGGTATTTCATAAATCATCCTTAAGAGTCTCGATTTTGTTTTGAAATAAATAAACTTCACATTTTTATTTCCAGAAAACTGATTGATGATATTTTCATCATGAAAAATACCTACATAAAAAATAAGGTTGGGGTTGGCTACAGCTACTTCTTTATAAAGCTCTCTAATATAGGTTTGTGTACCTTGAGGTTCTTTGTTTAATAAATAACCATCAATGAAGATTTTTAAAGGCTTTTTTAATTGCATAATTTAAAGACAAACTAAACTTAGCTATAATTTGTTCAAATTTATTAAAATGTTTGGAGGAATAAAGAAAATAACCTTTAATTAAATTCATTTCTCTCTTAGTGCTAAAACCGACATGATGTATATAAGATACAGAAGGCACAAAAATGGTTTTTTTACCAATTAGTGCCATCTTTTTACAAAAATCTACATCTTCTACATACATAAAATAATCTTCATCTAATCCTTTTACCTGTTGCCAATCTTTATTTTTTACCATTAAAAAAGACCCTGAAACCCAATCAACTTGAATGTGCTTTTTGTCATTAAAATCACCTGTTAAAAACCCTGATGATTTGTAATTTAAGTGTCTAAACCTTAGAAGTTTTAAAGGTTTTGGGAACTTTCCGAAAGAAGGAATGTATTTTTTTTGAGTATTCAACATCTTAATTCCTAATACTCCAATACTATCGTCATTTTCAAAAAAACTAAATAGAGAATTAAAATCTTGAAGTATAAGAGTATCGTTATTTAATAATAAAAGATACTCTCCTTTTGCTGTTTCAGCAGCTTTATTATTGCCTCCAGCAAAGCCTAAATTTTTAGTACTTTTATGTAAGATAACCTGCTTAAAATCCTTTTCAAGAAAGTTTATACTAGTATCAGATGAATTATTATCAAAAATAATGACTTCAAACGTAAAAGAAGTGCATTTTTCATAAATTGAAATGATACATTCTTCCAAATACTTGCCACAGTTGTAGTTTACAATAATGATTGATAATTTAACTTTATTCATTTATATAAAAGTTAAAAAGCCTAGTTTCTTTTTAATGAAAAACAGGCAAATAGCATTGAGTACTATGTTCGTTACTAAGCTGGCAATAGCAGCACCATTTATCCCATACATTGGTATTAAAACATAGTTTAAAATTACATTTAAAATAAAACAAAATAGTGTAATATTTCTTAAAATTTTATGACTATCGGTCATATTTAAAATTTGATCTACGTTTCCTGATATAGCACTAATTAACACACCAAAGCTAATTATAATTAAGCTTATTTCACCACTTAAAAATTCACTTCCAAAAAGACCGAGAACTTGCTTTCTAAAAAGGATAATTAAGAGCACTAAAGGTATGGTTAGTACTATAATTAGCCATGTAGATTGATGAATAACTTTTTTTAAATCCTCCATTTTATGTTGGCTATATAATTCAGAAATTTTAGGTGCAATGACAACATTAATAGCAATGATGATGATAAAACCTAAGGATGCAATTTTAAAAGCTGCATTATAGATACCTACTTCAGCAGAACTTTTCATTGAACTTAGCATAAAAATGTCTGTCCAGTTCAACAAAAAAAGTAAGGCAGTACTGAACATCATTGGGAGTGATAGTTTTAATAACTTTTGGATTGGAAAATTTGTTTTTGCACGAGTATTTATTTTTGAATACAGAAAAAACTCAATGATAAAAGTGATAGTTATACCAATACCATAACTTAAAAATGTAATTTCTTCTCTTGAAACATATTTTATTATGATAAAAAATGAAATAAAGAAAAGTATGTAGGGTATTATAAATGTGAATAGGTTATACTTATTAAAATCTTTTTTACCTCTAAAAAAATTTGAAAGCAATTCATGAAATAGTAGCGGAATAATAAAAAGACTTAACAATTCAAAATAATAAGCGAGTTGTACATCTTTAAAAACTGTAACTGCCAAAAATTCTGAAGAAAGATATAAGATTATGGTTGTTATGATACCTGATAATAAGGTCAATAAAACACTTTTTGTTAAATAATTGTTTTGAGGAATATTATTAAAATTGAGGGTGTCTGAAGTGAGTTTGACAATAGCACTTGGCAAGCCCAATGTAAAAAGCATAACTACCAATTGAGCAAGAGTTATTGTAATTGAATACCTACCAAAGACACTTGCACCAAATTTATTGGTTATCAATAACAGCAAAGCATAAGCTAATACTAAGCTAACTATTTTAAAAGAAAATGTGGAAACTCCGTTTACTAAAACCTCTCTAATATTTGAGTTTTCTTTTAATTTTAAAAAAGATAAGATTTTTTTCATTTTTTTCTAATCCAAAAAGAACCAGGTTCTCTATCTTTTTGTGTTTTTAAAATTGGAGCAATATTTTTTAATTCTTCAGGATAATGATGTTTTAAATAGTTTAACGAACCTATAATCTCAAAATCAGTATTATTACTTAAAAAAGCTTCTAGTAAGTACTGTTCGTTCCAAAGTCTATGTTCTTTTTTAATCCAATCATCTGGGTAATCTTTAGGTGAGAAAATATCATGGACATGAATTATTACACCAGAATTTAGAGAAGGTAATATTTCTAGTATTTCAAATAGAACATCTCCTTGAGGGCGTATTACATGAGAAGAGTCAATAAATAGGATGTCATTTTCACTTAATGAACTAAAAAGAGAGAGTTCAATATTTTCAACTTTATCTCTAATAATTTTTGCATCTGTTTTCTCTAACCAAGGCTGTTCATAAGGCTCTATACAAATATGTTTAGATGTAGAACCGTTATCTTCTTCTCTATTTTTTTTTAATGCAGCTTCAGCTATCAAAGTTGAATGTCCAGAGCCAATTTCAATAATATTTTTAGGTTTGAAAAACCGAATAATATTATATAGAAACTCAGCATCACCTGATTCAAAACTATTGTTATTATAATAAAACTGGAGTTCAGATGTTTGATTTTTCTTATTTACAGGGAATTGTTTCAATTCTTCATTATAAGAAAATTGCTGTAACAAATTTAGTTGTCCCTTGATATTAAAGTCAAGCCCAATTAAGTTTCTGTCAGTTCTTAAAGATTTAGTCAAATGTTTTTTAGGATTGATTAAAGGTTGGTAATAATGATCTTTTACAGGTAAAAAACCAAAAAATAGAAATGTTTTTTCAGCAAGTAGAGTTCTATGCATTCCGCCTAAGTTTAAAACTTTTATCCAAATAGCAGATAATAATGTGACAGGAAACAAAAGAATTTCAATTATTTTAAATATAATTATTTTCATAAAAAAATATGGACTTATTTGATGTTAAAATTAATCAAAAAAACCTTCTGTTTTATTTATTGTTTGCTCTTATAAAATACTGTGTGGTTAAAAATTCTTCAAATATTCCAAAAGTAATACTGTTTATATTTTTTTTCAATGATTTTTGTTTGTAATTTTTAAGAGCACTTTCAATAAAAGAAACTTTATATCCTGATTCATTAAATAATGTAATCATGTCCTTTTTACAATAAAATCTTAGATGTGTATTGTCAAATAAGCCTTCATCTTCATATAAAAAACTCCCTTTTATAAATATTTTATGCAAAGCATTAAAAGTCCTAATATTAGGGATGCTAGAAATTATTTCACCATCTTTTTTTAAGTTACGCTTTAACTTTTTTAAGACTTCATTTGGGTTTTTAAGATGTTCTAAAATATCTGCTAAAACGATTACATCAAAATAATTAGGGTATTCATCTAAAGACATTTCTTCAATATCTCCAAAAATAAAATTATCAATTTGATTGTAAGAATCTTTCTTAGATTCATCATAGTTCAAATCGACCCCTGTCACTTCTTTTGCACCTTTAGACTCTTTTAAATACCTTAAAGTTTCCCCATAACCAGCACCAATTTCTAGCACTCTAAAATTATTTTTTTTGGTAATTAAACGAACTAAGTCTATCCTAACATTTGAATAATAGCTTTCATTTTTATAGTTCATAATTTATATAAACAGTAGTATTAATTTCTATTATAATTAAACAAATATTTATTCAAACGCATTAATAAAATAAACAGTAACATTAGCAAGCCTAAGCTTAAGCCTAGAATAAATGTCCATTTTTTGAGTATGCTTCTTTCTTTTACACCAATTTTACTAAAAGTAGAAACTACATTTACTATTTCAGTAGTTTCAGCTTTTTCTTTATTATTATCAATTAGTTCTTCGTTTAATTCTAAACTTTCTTTAAATAATTCAATTTCATTGGTTTTCTTAGCTCCTTGTGCTAAAGTAATGGCTGTACCTGTATTTTGTTTGTTAGCTTCAGTAATTAATACTTCATTATAAATTTTTCTAAGCGTATCTACTTCTTGTAATGACTTCCTCAAGACTCTTTCATTTTGAAGTAAGTTTTCATCATTTATCTTTTTTTGGTTTTTAAAATAAGAATTATTCTCTACAGAACTAATAATAGGGGTACTTAACTTTTCAAAAATGGTATTGTTCAAAGACTTTACCTCTATTTGATGATATTTATATTCATACTTTGTAAAAGCTTTTTTAAACTCTTTTAAGTTGATATATTTTACTAAAGCACTGTCAATATCTTGAGAAAAATTATTGAACAGTTCATATTTTTCATTTTCGTTAATAATAGGTTTAATATAAAACCCTTTTAGTTTAGAGGCTTCTTTTATCGAAATATTTAAGGTTTTAGCCAATAAAGTGGAGTCTTTTTGTTTTACCAATTCATGGTAGTAATTTATATTTTTGTAAAGTTGTTGGGTGCTTTTAAAATTAGGTTCTACAACCATTGTAGATGAAAATTGTTTAGGTAGTGTCAAGTCTAAATAAAGACCTAAAGCAGCACCTATAAGTGTAGCCAAGCCTAATTTTAAAGCGTTATTTCTTACAAAGACTAGCCCTAAAATCATATAATGAAAAATGCCTTTAAAAAACCGACCTATGGCATTAAAAAGATTTTGAAACCCTTTGCCAATAATTTTAAATAAACTTCCTAAATCTACTTCGCCGTCTTGATGTAAGTTTTGTTGAGCCATATCTATGAAAAAATTTGTTCTAATATTTTTTGAGTAATTACATATGTAGGTCTAACACCTGATGTGCCTAAGCCTCCAGATGCCAATGTACTTCCTGTTTCTAAAGGATTATCTGAGGCATAATATGCATACCTTACTTTTACATTTTCTGATATATTCCCTCTAATTT
>CAYRZY010000031.1:0-18069 GCA_964428855.1 uncultured Flavobacteriaceae bacterium | reverse complement strand
TAAACGAACCTGTTCCTAACAATTCTGTTGATCAATGGACTGAATTGGCACAAAAACTTATTAATGAAATTCGTTCTGTAGACAAAAATCATTTGTTATTTATTGAAAGAGCGAATCATGTGAAAGGGAACCCTCCTGCTGTAGATTTTAATTTCCCGAAAGTGACTGGTGAAAACATAGTATATGAATTTCATGGCTATGATCCACATATATATACTCACCAATTGTTGGAGTTTGCTGGCTTAGAAGATGGTGGGAAATATCCAGATGAAAATATATTGGAGGTGTTGAATTCTAAATGGTTAGATGCTTCTTTTAATAATCCGAGTTTGCCCAGCGGTACGACCAACTGGACTTATTTTGAAGGAGAACATTATAAAATCACAGATGAAAATATAGATTTTGGAGAACCAGTACTTGTAGCGGCACAAGTAAACGGAAGAGTCTATTTTGACGATATCATTATTAAAGAATACGATGAGAACGACAATTTTGTGCGTACTATTTACGAAGCCAATCTGAATAACCTAAACGGGTGGAGTTTTTGGACTGTAGATGGTGCTGGATCTAGTGGATTATCGAACACAGTGGGGCATAATGATACTGGTAGTCTATATATTGATGGTACTACAGGCGATAGCAACATGTTTAATATATTACAACAGTTCTTAGTTAAGCCAAACTATTCTTATGAAATTAGCGGTTGGATGAAAGGTGAAAATGTGGCAAGTAATGCTTCTTGTAATATTCGCTTAGATTTCTATACAGCAATAAGCCCTGTATTAAAGAGAAATAAAGCATATTTAGAGGCTAAAATAGGGGAGATAGTAGATTGGGCAAAAACGAATAACGCTGCCTTGTATATGGGAGAATTTGGTGCTGGTTATCCTTGTTTTCAAAATGATAAGGGTGGATTGCAATTCGTTAGAGATATGGTTGATATTAATAAGGAAAACAATATTCATTTTACCTATCATGTCTATCATGAAGATTCTTTTGGACTTTATTTAGGTGGGGCTCTTCCTGATCCTACTAATGTAAATCAGCCATTAATTGATTTGTTTACGGATATGTTGAAGTGATTTTTGGATTTTCCTTAAGTTTCCGATCAAAAGTACTTTATTTCTAAGTGCGTTCAAAATTTCAAAATTTTTCTGAAAATAATTGTAATTTTGACCGGTATGAAAAAAATCCTCAGTTATATTTATCCTGTAACCAAAAAAATACATTCTGAAATTAGTGGCGATTTAGAAATTACATGGTACAATGGCAAGAAACATTTAGATTCTAAAAATGCCAATTATTCTTATGGTTCATTACAACGAATTTTAAAAATTGGCTTAGAGAAAATAGACTTAACAAACACAAAAAAAATATTAATTTTAGGGATGGGTGGCGGTAGCGTTATCAAAACCTTACAAGACGATTTTAACTATCAAAACCATATTACAGCTATTGATATTGACCCTGTAATCATCAAAATTGCAAAAGAGGAATTTGATATTGTTGAAGGTAAAAACCTAAAGATAATTTGTGAAGATGCACAATTATTTATGCAATTAAATTCACAAAAATTTGACCTGATTATTATCGATTTATATATTGACACTAAAGTTCCTTCACCATTTTTAGAGCTTCCTTTTTGGCAAAATATAAGTAATGCTGGTTCTACTATTTTGTGTAATGCATCCTTAGAAGAAAGCGATAAAAAATTGAATGGTGTCGTTCGATTTTTAGAAAGAAAACAATACAAAACAGAAAAATTTGAAAAGGTAAATAATACGAATACCTTGTTAATTGCAAACAAAAATAAATAGTTTATGAAAATTTTTGCAGAAACTGAACGGCTTATTTTAAGAGAGATTGTACAAACAGATTTAGAGGCTATGTTTGAGTTAGACTCAGATCCTGAAGTACATAAATATTTGGGAAACAAACCTGTAAAAAATATTGAAGAATCGCAAAAATATATTAATTCTTTACAGCAACAATATGTAGAACGAAGCATTGGCAGATGGGCAGTAATTCATAAAGAAACTCAAGAATTTATGGGTTGGTCAGGACTAAGATTAAACACTGAAGAACCTATGAATGGTTTTACCAATTATTATGATGTAGGTTACCGCTTAATGAAACGATTTTGGGGTAAAGGTTATGCCACAGAATCTGGTATTGCTTCTATTCAGTACGCTTTTGAAAGGATGAAGCTTAAAACTGTTTATGGTATCACAGAAATGGGCAATCAAGCTTCACACAATGCTTTGTTAAAAATTGGCTTACAGTATACTGAAGATTTCTATTATGAAAAAGAGGATTTGAACTTACGTTGGTATGAAATTTCAAACCCTAGCCGAACGTAATCGTTTATAATTACTATCTTGCACTAAATTATCGTCTTATGAATCAACACTTTAAATTAATAACAACTGGTATTATTTTATTGCTTTCCTTAAACGGAATTGCACAAGAATCTAAGTCAAATACCTTAAAATTCACCAAAGACACTATTTCACCAAAAGCTACCTTGGCGGATGTATCATGGATTCAAGGACACTGGAAAGGCGAAGCATTTGGAGGTATAACTGAAGAAATTTGGAGTCCGCCATTGGGAGGTTCTATGATGTTTCAATTCAAATTAGTGGTAGAAAACAAGATTGTTTTTTATGAATTTGGAGGAATCAGAGAAGAAAATAAAACTTTACGCTTGCAATTCAAACATTTTCATAACGACTTTAAAGGATGGGAAGAAAAAGATGAAACTCAAGATTATAAGTTGGTGAAAATTGAAGGAAATAGAATTTATTTTGAGGATTTCACCTTTGAAAAGATAAGTGATTCTGAAATCAATTTATATGTAGTGATCGGAAATAAAGATGGAACGAGTGAAGAAGTGAAGTTTAATTATAAAAAATGAAAACAATAGGAATACTTTTTTTAAGTCTACAATTATGCCTTCAAAATTCAATTGCACAAGTTACACTTGATGCAGATGGAGAAGGAGAGACCTACGAATTGATAAATTCTGTGCTGGCTCCTGGTCGTGATGCGGTTGAAGACCCAGATTGTAGCCATACCAGTTTTGGAAGGCATATAGATGAGGTGTTTGACAACGAATTAAATACCAATGTTTTTCAATTTTATATTCATAAAACGCCAGATGATGATAGATGTAAGAATTCTGATAGACAACGTAACGAAATAAAAACATATAACTTATCTCCAGATAATTTAAAGGGAACAGAAGGTGAAACTGTTGTTTATAAATGGAAATTTAAATTAGATACTGATTTTCAACCTTCCAAAAGCTTTACACATATTCATCAATTAAAAGCTGTGGGCGGTTCAGAAGATAAAATGCCTTTGATTACATTAACCCTCAGAAAAGGAAATCCAGATCAACTAGAATTACGTTATGCTGAGTCTACCAGTCAAACCACACTTGATAAGGTTAATTTGTCTCCATTTAAAGGAAATTGGGTGTCCGTTACAGAAACTATTACGTATGGAGAATCTGGAAAATATGCCATATCCATGACTAAGGTTGATGGTGGGAATGAGCTTTTTTCATATACCAATACTAATATTCGTACTTGGAAAACAGATGCTGATTTTATTCGCCCCAAATGGGGGATTTACAGAAGCTTAAAAGATGCCGATAATTTACGTGATGAAATTGTCCTTTTTGCTAATTTCAGTATTGAAGAAACGGATGCATCCTTAGCTATAGATGATCATTTATTAGAAAAAATTGTATTGTATCCAAACCCAACAACTGATGCAATCGCTATAAAAGGACTTTCAAACAAAAACTTTGATGAAGTCATAATATACAATACCTTGGGTGAAAGGATTACTTCAAGTGTAGTTGAAGGAGGCTTACAGATTGATGTTTCCTTTTTAAAAGAAGGACTCTATTTCTTACAGTTGAAAAGTAATACTAAGGTCGTTAAAAACATGATGTTTGTTAAAAATAGTAATTAAATGAATTTATATAGATCTATTTTAGTTTGCTTAGTTCTTATTTTAAGCAATAATATTTTGGCTCAGCCATCAGACCTAATAATTCATGTTATGGATGAGCTATCAATTTCTATAGGTGATTGTGATGAAATGGGTCAATTTCCTGAAAAAGTATTGCCTTACAATAAAGACCTAACAGTTATTGTAATCCCTAAAACTGGTGAAAAGGAAGAAGGGTGGTTTGCTCTAGATAGCTATGTGGTAGTTGTAAATAATAAAACAAAAATAATAAAACATCTCTATTTTGAAAGTTACAAAACAAGTGGATGGGAATCTGATGCTGTTTTTATTTATGATATTACTATTGACACTGCACGATATCTAGTGCAAAATAATGTCAGAGCATTTGGTGTCGTTCTTCATACACGTAACATGTCTCAACCAAACCCATATAGTTCAAATTACATTTCTTTGTTTGTACCAGATGGAGAGAAACTACAGAATATCCTTAAAAACTTTGAAATCTATAGTTACGGAGGTGAAACAGATATGAATTGTTTTGCAGAAATGTATTCTGATGATAAAACCTTAATTTTATCAAAAAACAAAACAAATAATTATTTTGACATCAATGTAGATGTTTTACACAAATCAATTAACTTTAAAGAAAAAGGAGATGATGATTGTATTGAGACAGAAACTTCTACAAACTCAAAACAAGTCTTAAAATTTATTGATGGTTCTTATAAAACACAAGCACAATAAGTATGCAAAAACAATGTCCAGAATGTGGTGAAAAAATTATTGGTAGAGAAGATAAGAAATTCTGCTCAGATTATTGTAGAAATGCATTTAACAATAAAATTAATCGAGACAGTAAAAATTTAATAAGAAATACCAATAACCGACTTCGAAAAAACTATAAAACCTTGTGTGATTTAAACGGAAGTGGCAAAACAAAAGTCACAAGAGTAAAATTATTGAATCATAATTTTGATTTCAATTTTTTTACCTCAATTTATAGGACTAAAACAGGGAATACATATTATTATGTATATGACCAAGGTTACTTAGCTTTAGAAAATGATTTTTACCTTTTGATTAAAAAAGATCAATAATTTATTTTTCGTTTTTATTTTAAAAATCATTTTATTTCACTAAAAATCAACATGTTATAAAATATTTTATTATTTTTAGGGGGAATAATCAAAACATAATTGTTTAATAAACGAAGCTAAGTTACTAACTAAGTTTTAGTCGTTAACGAGAAAATTGCTATGAAAAACAAGTCGTTAAAATTTGATCTCCTTTCTCCCCAGATTAAGGAATTACAAGACAGAAACTTCGTTTAAGTTGATAGTTTTTAGAGAAAAAACCCACTGAAAAGTGGGTTTTTTTTGTTTTTAAAATAGGCAGTATAACATCTAATTATTTTTTCATTTAACTATACCAATACATGTTAATTTTTCTTCAAAATATATTTATATTTTATAGTTCTGTAACTAAGATAGTTACAAGGAACGATAATTTTTTTCATTTTTTTTAGGGGGAATTATTGAAACATAATTGTTTAATATACGAAGCTAAGTTACTAACTAAGTATCAGTCGAAAACGGGAAAATTGCTATGAAAAACAAGGCGTTAAAATTTGATCTCCTTTCTCCCCAGATTAAGGAATATAAAAAAAGATAAAAGTTTAGTTTAAGTTGATAGTTTTTAGAGAGAATTACCCACTGTACCGAAGTATCGGGAGTGGGTTTTTTGTTTTGTAAAATATTATAAAATTGGTGTTACTTCCAGTTTTGTCCTTTTTGTTCTAAGGCAGCAATTAAAATATCTTTTTGACTAATTTGACCTATTAATTTGCCATTTTCAACGATAGGGAAACGTCTTCGTTTAGATTCTATAAACTGTTTTGCAGCATCAAATATGTTTAGATTACCTTTAATAGTTTCTACATTTTTAACCATATGATTTTCAACTGTTGCATTATTTATGGGTAAATTATAATACTTACTATCAGAAATTTGTTTGATGCAATCACCTTCAGAAATAATACCTAGCAATTCATTATTTTCATTTACCACGGGGCCACCAGAAATTTTATTTTTTATCAATGTTTCCATCACTTCAGAAATTGATTGGTCAGGTTTAAATGTAATTAATTTTTTGGTCATATAATCAGATACTAAAGCTGGTTTTAATTCTTCTTTTTTTGGTTGTGTTCTTCGACCTTGAAAACTTTTAATTGCCATAATTGTACATTTTGGTTTCGATAAATATAATGATAATTTTTTTAAAAGAAAAGTCTTAAGTTTGTTAAGCCTATTATTTAGGCTTGAATTAACTTAAAAAATTATGCTTTCTAAAAAATATAGTTCCGTTATTTCTTTTTTAATTATTGTTGCTACAATTTACTTTAGTTTCTCGTCTTTAATGCCAAAAAAGATAAGTGACACTTCAACACCTTTGACAGAATTTTCTACAGAAAGAGCTTTACTTCATCTAAAAGAAATCACAAAAAAACCACACTATATAGGTACAAATGAGCATACAAAAGTACGAGACTATATCGTAAAAGAATTGCAAGAATTAGGCTTAACAACCGAAATTCAGCAACAAATAGCTATTAATAAAAAATGGCGTGTTGGTGTAAACACAAAAAATATTCTTACAAAAATAAAAGGAACAGATTCGTCAAAAGCACTTTTACTTTTAACACATTATGATTCCTCTCAACATTCATCATTAGGAGCCAGTGATGCTGGCAGTGGTGTGGTGGCTATTCTTGAAAGCTTACGTGCTTTTTTAGCAAAGAATAAACAACCAAAAAATGATATTATTATCCTTATTTCTGATGCAGAAGAAATTGGTCTCATAGGTGCAAAAGCATTTGTAAATTATCATCCTTGGGCGAAAGATGTAGGTTTAGTTCTTAATTTTGAAGCAAGAGGTAGTGGCGGACCAAGTTATATGTTACTTGAAACTAACGGAGGTAATGAAAAACTGATAGAACATTTTGTTGCAGCAAATCCAACATATCCTTTAGCCAGTTCTTTAATGTATAGCATTTATAAAATGTTGCCTAATGATACTGATTTGACAGTTTTTAGAGAAGATGGCGATATTGATGGTTATAATTTTGCATTTATTGACGATCATTTTGATTATCATACTGCTCAAGATTCTTACGAAAGATTAGATAAAAACACACTAGAACATCAAGGATCTTACTTAATGTCATTGCTTACTTATTTTGCGGATGCTGATTTATCCAATTTAAAATCGGATGCTGATTATGTGTACTTTAACTTGCCTTATATTGGAATGGTGTATTATCCATTTTCATGGATAATACCTCTATTAATTATATTAGGACTTCTATTTATAGGATTGTTAATCTATGGATTTATCCAACAAAAAATAAAATTCAAAAGTTTATTGAGAAGCTTTATCCCTTTTGTACTGTCTTTAATTACTTCTGGACTAATTGCCGTTTACGGATGGAAACTGTTGCTTAAAATCCACCCTCAATACCAAGATATTTTACACGGTTTTACGTATAATGGTCATTGGTACATTGCAGCTTTTTCTGCCTTAACACTAGGTATCTGTTTTGTAATTTACAAAAAGTACTTTAACAAAGAAGACAGTATTAATTTAATGATTGCTCCAATTTTCAGTTGGTTACTTATCAATATTGCTATTGCAATTTATTTAAAAGGAGCAGGTTATTTTATCATTACATTGCTTTATGGTGTAGTGTCATTAGCTTTATACTTATTCTCAAAAAAAGAGAACCTATCCATCTTGTTGACAGTATTATCAATTCCGATAATTATCATTTTTGCACCATTAATACAAATGTTACCTGTAGGGTTGGGCTTAAAAATGTTGGTGGTTAGTAGTGTATTAATTGTGCTGCTTTTCGGAATGTTGATTCCTGTTTTTTCACAATACAAAAACCATAAAAGTCTGGGGAGATTATTTTTGATATTGTCTATCGTGATCTTCATTTCAGCATCTTTTAAATCAGGATATTCTGTAGATAGAAAGCAACCAAATAGCATCATATATGTCTTAGATGCTGATAAAAATGAAGCTTTTTGGGCAAGTTACGATAATGGTATTGATGATTTTACCAAACAATTTTTAGGCGATGAACCTGTTAAGGGTAGTTATGATAGTACTACAACAGCGAGTAAATATGGTACAAAAATTCAATGGCATAAAAAGACAGTAATAAAAACAATTCTACAACCGAGTATTAAAATAGAAAAAGACACTGTTGTGGATGGTGATAGGATTATCAATTTAACAATAAGCCCACAACGAAGGGTAAATAGAGTGGAGTTAATTTCAAATAATCCGATAGCTTTTAAAACATTTATGGTAAATGGAATTTCGTTAAAAAAAGCTGATGATGAAGAATATGTTTTCTCTTTAAGAAAATCAGGAAAAACCGTTTTGAATTATTACATTACTAGTATAGAAGAAAAAATAGCTATAGAATTCACCATCAAAAAAGAAGAAAATCCTTCGTTTTATATTTACGAAACCTCCTACGATTTACTAGAGAGCATGCACTTTAATTTTAAGCCTAGAAGCGAGAATATGATGCCTACTCCCTTTGTAATTAATGATGCTATTGTGGTAAAAAAACAAATAATACTAGATTAGAAGTTGTATAAGTTTTATCTTCGTAATCTTAAAAAAAATATTTTATGACGACAATCAACGATTTTAATTTTGAAAACAAAAAAGCATTAATAAGAGTAGATTTTAATGTGCCTTTAGATGAAAATTCAAAGGTAACAGACACTACAAGAATTGAGGCTGCAAAACCAACCATTATAAAAATTTTAGAAGACGGTGGTAGTTGTGTTTTAATGTCACATTTGGGTCGTCCTAAAGGTGTAACCCCAGAATTTTCATTATCTCATATTGTTGCTACCGTTAGTGATGTCATTGGTGTTCAAGTAAAATTTGTTACTGATTGTGTTGGTGAAGAGGTTGAAAAAGCGGTTGCTGAATTAGAAGCAGGTGAAATTTTATTATTAGAGAATTTACGTTTTCACAATGAAGAAAAATCTGGTGATGTTGCCTTTGCAGAGCAGTTGTCTAAACTGGGTGATATTTATGTAAACGATGCTTTTGGTACGGCACACCGTGCACATGCTTCAACAACTGTCGTTGCACAATTTTTTACTAACAAAAAATGTTTTGGCTTGCTATTAGCTAAAGAAATAGAAAGTTTGAATGCTGTTTTAAACAATAGTCAAAAGCCTGTAACTGCTATTATTGGCGGTGCTAAAGTTTCTTCAAAAATTGATGTCATAAAAAATATCATTGATAAAGTTGATAATATCATTATTGGTGGAGGTATGGCTTATACTTTTGTCAAAGTAAAAGGAGGTAAAATAGGTGATTCAATTGTTGAAAATGATAAATTAGATATTGCTCAAGAAATCTTAAATCTTGCAAAATCTAAAAATACACGGATCCATTTGCCAATTGATGTAATTGCTGCAGATGATTTTAGTGAAGATGCAAACACTCAAGTATGTGACATATATAATATTCCTGCTGGATGGCAAGGTTTAGATGCAGGACCAAAAACCAATGTAGGTTTTTCATTTGTTATTGCTGAATCTAAAACCATTTTATGGAATGGTCCTATTGGAGTTTTCGAAATGTCAGCATTTGCTAAAGGCACTAAAGAACTAGGACATGCCATTGCTGATGCAACTGCAGACGGAGCTTTTTCCCTTGTTGGTGGAGGCGACTCTGTTGCTGCTGTAAAACAATTTGGCTTTGCTGATAAAGTGAGTTATGTTTCTACTGGAGGAGGAGCAATGCTTGAAATGTTAGAAGGAAAAACCTTACCAGGAATTGAAGCGATATTAAGTTAGGAGACAGGAGTTCCTTTTGAGGAGTCATTCCGACAGAGAGAGGAACGAACGACGAGGAATCTCTTATTCTACACTAATCAACAAATAACATTTATAACAATGAAATACACCACACTCCCACACACCAATATCAAAGTCAGTAAAATCTGTTTAGGTACCATGACTTTTGGTGAGCAAAATACAGAAGTTGACGGGCATGAACAACTAGATTATGCTTTAGAACAAGGTGTTAATTTTATAGATACTGCAGAAATGTATTCTGTGCCTGCTCATGCAGAAACCTATGGAGCAACCGAAAAAATAATTGGAAACTGGTTCAAAAAAACGGGCAATAGAGACAAGGTAGTCTTGGCAAGTAAAATTTGTGGATCAGGACCTTATACCGCACATATTAGAAATACAGGTTTCTCAAAAGAAGCTATAACTGATGCGATACACGGCAGTTTACAACGCTTACAAACTGATTATATAGATTTATACCAATTACACTGGCCAGAACGTCCTGTAAATTGTTTTGGTGTACGCGATTTTCCGTATCAGACAGCAACACAATGGGAAGATAATTTTGAGGAAATATTAGAAACCTTAAACGGATTTATTAAAGAAGGAAAAATAAGACATATTGGTTTGTCAAATGAATCTCCTTGGGGAACCATGCGATATTTAGAGGAATCTAAAACCAAGGGTTTACCAAGAATGCTAACACTTCAAAATTCGTATTCATTATTGCATAGAAGCTATGAAGCAGGACTTTCAGAAATTTCTATACGAGAAAATATTGGTTTATTGGCATATTCTCCACTAGCTTTTGGAGTGTTGACTGATAAATACTTAACAGGAACACCCAAAGATTCCCGAGTGAGTTTATATCCAGATTTTTGTGGGAGATATACAACCGATCAATCTACAAATGCAGTAAAAAGGTATGCTACTCTTGCTCAAAAACACGGACTCACATTAGCACAGTTATCCTTAGCTTTTGTAAATCAATTGCCATTTGTAACGGCTAATATTATTGGGGCTACAAAAATGAATCAATTAAAAGAAAATATTGAGAGCATCAATATTGATTTATCTCAAGAAATTATTGATGAAATTAATGCGATACATGCTGTAATGCCGAATCCAGCTCCGTAGTTAGATTTAATAAAAAACAGTAAGGGTTGAAACAAAAAGACATTCACCAGATAATAACAATTACGCTGTTTAGTTTGTTACTACTTACAGGTATACTGTACATTGTTTTTTATGATAGACTGGTTGCTTATTTTGTGAGTTACGGATATCCTATTTATCTTATTTACCCTTTGGCTGCTGCAAAAATTGTAGGCTCAATAGTCATTTTATACAATAAAAACAGGTTTTTAGTTGAATTGGCTTATGCTGGTTTTTTCTTCAACTTTCTATTGGCTTTTTTCGCTCATGTTATGATTGGTGAGTTTGATCCTTTTCCAACCATTTCTATGGGATTACTCTTAGTTTCCTATTTTACGAGGAAGAAAGCAGGAACAGAATAACTAAATCAATTAAATATTTGTTAGTTCCGGTGACTGTCGTAGGTAGATTTTTTACCAACGAAATCAGTGACCTATTCACCCAATTCCGTAATCTTCTTTTCGTACAGTTTTTTACTTTCAACTACAGCAACATTTAGTTCTTGCATAATACCTTCTACACGAGATTCGATCCCTTTTAATTGATCGTTGATATTGTCAAAAGAATTTAAAGCAGCAGCAACTTCTAAAGCTTTTACCACTTCTACAGCATCACCATGTAAGATTCTTAGTTTACCGATAGCTTTAGAGGTGTTTTCTAAGGTGCCATTGTATTTTTTACGTGCTTTATTTATAGCAGATAATAATGTTTTTTTACTGGTTTCATCACTTAAGCTATTGGTTTGAGTTTCCATAGCAGTAAAAAGATTGGAAGCTTTTGTTTTTAAATCTTCGTATTCTTTATTGAGTTTTTCTACACGTTTGTTTACTTTTTCCCAATCACCATAAACCTTTGCAAATTCTTTATCCTCGTTTTTAGTATCTTCTAAAGCAGCTTTTAATGCATTTAAAGATTCCAATCCTTTATTTACATTTTTATTGGCATTCTCTTTCTTCTTTTCAAAAGTACTGACTTGCGATTTGAACTTTTCTTTTAAACGGATTAAATCCTCAGGACTTTTATCTTTCCAACAAGAAACAAGAAAAATAGAGATTAAGGCAATGATTGAAATTTTTTTGAACATGATATTGATTGGATTAGTGGTTTGGTTCGCAAAAGTAGTTAAAACTATTTAATTAGGGGACAGGAGATAAGTGCAGGGCAAACTCATACTTTTGATAAAAGCCACGAATACACTAATTTTAATTCTCTATACTAAGAAAAACAAAGAATTTATACTAATTTTAAAAATCCTATAGGATTTTTTATTCGCGAAAATTACCATTTATTACATATTAACAATATAATTCGTGTATTCGTGGCAAAAACAAACAAGAATAAAAGTATGAGTTTGCCCTGAGATAAGTGTGCAATGTTTAAAAAGCTAAAGTACTTTTGATATCTTTGCAGTTATGAGTAAACTATATATCGTTCCGACACCAATTGGTAATTTAGAGGATATGACTTTTCGTGCGGTTAAAATATTACAAGAGGTCGATTTGATCTTAGCGGAAGACACGCGTACTTCAGGGAAGCTATTAAAACATTTTGAAATTACTACACAAATGCACAGTCATCATATGCATAATGAGCATAAAATGGTGAATAGAATTGTAGAGCGATTAAAATCTGGAGAAACCATTGCTCTAATTTCTGATGCAGGTACGCCTGCAATTTCTGACCCTGGTTTTTTACTCACCAGAGCCTGTATTCAAAACGATGTAGATGTTGAGTGTTTACCAGGAGCAACTGCCTTTGTGCCCGCATTGGTCAATAGCGGACTACCCAATGATAAATTTGTATTTGAAGGGTTTTTACCCGTAAAAAAGGGGCGGCAAACTCGATTAAAACTACTTTCAGAAGAAGAAAGAACGATGATTTTTTATGAATCTCCGCATAAATTACTCAAAACACTCACTCATTTTCAAGAATATTTTGGAGAAGAAAGACTAGTTTCCGTTTCTAGAGAATTGACAAAGTTGTATGAAGAAACAGTTCGTGGTACAATTACTGAGGTTTTGACTCATTTTGAGAATAAAGCACCTAAAGGAGAGTTTGTGGTGGTGGTTGATGGGAGAAAATAGTTAGTAGAGTTAAGTCTCAGTTGGTAGTAAAAAATACTATTCAAGTTTCTCTTTTACCAAAAATGAATCCAGAACTAGTAAAAATAACACCTTGTAGTATGGTTCTTAATCCAATAGTGGCATTTTCATCTTTTAAAACATAAATTGTTAAGCAAACAAGAATTAGTAGTAAGGCTATTTTAGTTTTTGTAATAAATTTATTTTTCTTCTTCTTCATGATTACTGTTTTAAAATAAAAGATATTTTACCCTTAATGAGATTTTTCACAAAATTAAATTTTATTTGAATACAGATGAGTTAGTTGTAGTAATCTAAGTAATAATGATTGAAATCATTAAGAGTTTAAAATATAAAACCTTATTAAACATAAGATATACTGCACTTTAATTGAGAGATGCATAATCCTAAAGAGTTTTATGAGTGAACTGGTAAAAGAAGAAAAGAAAATTTAAAATTGATAAATTGTTATTTCAAATAACAATTTATCAATAAAAACGTTATTTAATATAACAAAATATAGTATATTTGTTTTTTAAAATAACAATTATGAAAGAATTAATTGCTTTACAAGAACAGTTTTTAGATAATTTATCTGGAAAAGAGCGTTACTTATTGTCAGATATAGATTGGTCTAATCGGTTAATAGGTATTAAAGGAGCTAGAGGTTCTGGTAAAACTACGTTACTACTTCAGTATATAAAGTTTAAGTTACCCAAAGAAGCAGAACCATTATATGCTTCTTTAGATGATTTGTACTTTTTGGACAATACCTTAATAAGCTTAGCCAAAGAATTTGTATTGCAAGGAGGTACACATCTTTTTTTAGACGAAGTACATAAATATCCCAATTGGTCTAGAGAGTTAAAATTGATTTACGACCAATTCCCTAAATTGAAGACGGTATTTACTTCATCTTCTATGCTTGAAATTTATAGAGGAGAATCAGATTTAAGTAGACGAGCAATTACCTATCATTTAAAAGAGTTGTCATTTCGTGAATTTGTTTTTTTTGACAAAGGAATAGAACTTCCGAAAGTTAGTTTAGAAGACTTATTAAAAAATCATAAAGCAATAGCACGGCAAGTAAAAAATGAATTACCAACTCCAATAAAAGACTTTAAAAACTATTTAAAGTATGGGGCTTATCCTTTTTTTATGGAAAATAAAGAGAGTTATATTCAGAAGCTGACTCAAACTATCAATCTTATTTTAGAAGTTGATTTAAGTGCAACCGAAAATATGACTTATGAAAACAGTTATAAAATAAGAAAATTATTGGTTGCTATTGCTCAGAGTGTTCCTTTTACGCCCAATATTACAAAGTTGAGTGAACGTTTGGGTATGAATAGAAGTTTTTTATTAAATGCGATAAAAATTCTAAATAGAGCAGACTTAATTATGGAATTATACCAACCCACAAAAGGTATTGGAGCTTTGACAAAACCTCAAAAGTTGTATTTAAACAATACTAATTTAGTTGTTGCTTTAGGAAAACAAAATATAAATGAAGGCACGTTACGAGAAACTTTTTTTGCAAATCAAATGAAGCATCTATACGAAATACATTTGGCAGACAAAGGAGATTTTATAATAGACAGAAAATATACTTTTGAAATTGGAGGTAAAGGGAAATCAAGCAAACAGATCAGTGGCGTGAAAAATAGTTTTGTTATAAGAGATGATATGGAGGTTGGGAGTCTTAATATTATTCCGCTATACTTATTTGGGTTGTTGTATTAAATCAAAAATCATCAATCGAATAAACCGTAACTCTAAATATGTTTTCCTTTTTCCCAACCGTGTTTTCCTAAATATTGATTGCCACTTTCAACGGCTCCATCTTCAATGGAAGTTCCCATAGAATCATTCCAACGGTTTAAGTATCCGAAAAGGGAAATTACCCCTAGCATTTCTACAATTTCGCCTTCGTCCCAATGTTCATACAAACGTTTTTTGATGCTTTCATCAACATTATTAGGGACTTGAGAAGCCGCTAAAGAAAAGTCTAAAGCCACACGTTCGGCCTCACTAAAAGCAGGATGCGTTCTATATTCCCAAATATTATCTAATTGCTCTTGCTCAGCTCCATAACGTTCGGCAGCTCTAATGGCATGTGCTTGACAATACCTACAACCTGCTGAGTTACTACTTACCCAAGCAATCATCCGCTTTAAAGCTGAGGTAACACGACCTTCATTTGCCATTACCGCTTTATTCAAGTTGATAAATGCTTTACTGATGGCGGGTCTACGTTGCATGGTCAGCACAGAATTAGGACAAAAACCTAAGGTTTCATTAAAAAATTCAGCAAGTTCTTTGGTTTCTAAATTGTGATCTGATGAAAGCGGTGTTACTAAAGGCATATTTTAGGTGTAAGTAGTGAGATAATAGATTTTAGAAAAAATATATATGCCAAATTACAAAATAAAAACTTGTGATTTGGAATTTGTTTGTTGGGTTTTATTTGTAGTTTTATACTACCTATTTAAAACAATTTTATGCAGCTCATACTAAGACCTTACGAATTAAAACTAGAACATACTTTTAGAATTTCTAGAGAAGCAAGAGACATACAACCTTCATTAGTGGTCGAATTAAAAGACGGCGATTTATCTGGTTATGGTGAGGCGACTTCTAATCCGTATTACGGAGCAACTATAGAAAAGATGACAGCAGATTTAACAGCCGTTGAATCGAAAATCAAAGAAAATAAGCATTTAAATCCAGTAAATTTTTGGAAAGTAATGTATCCAACCCTTAAAAATAACATGTTTGCTTTATGTGCGTTAGATTTGGCATTTAATGATTTATATGCTCGTAAAAAAGGCATGAAATTGTATCAATATTGGGGATATAGCATTGAGAATAATCCGATAACCGATTATACAATCGGTATTGATACCATTGAAAAAATGGTTTCCAAACTGAAGGAAAAACCTTGGCCTTTGTATAAAATAAAACTCGGTACAAAAGAGGATATTAAAATTATAGAAGAGTTACGAAAACATACTGATGCTGTTTTTAGGATTGATGCCAATTGTGGTTGGACAGTTGATGAAACCATAAAAAATGCGATTGCTCTTAAAAATTTGGGTGTCGAATTTCTTGAACAACCCTTAAAAGCCGAAGATTGGGACGGACAAAAAGAAGTATTTTTAAAATCTGTGTTGCCAATTATTGCTGATGAAAGTTGTCAAATAGAAGAAGATGTTGCGAAATGTCATAATTATTTTCATGGTGTAAACGTGAAATTGGTAAAATGTGGTGGATTAACTTCAGCAAGACGAATGTTGGTTCAGGCGAGAGAATTAGGCATGAAAACGATGGTGGGTTGCATGACGGAATCTACTGTTGGTATTTCTGCCATTGCACAATTACTGCCCTTATTAGATTATGTAGATATGGACGGAGCTTTACTACTTTCAAATGATACCGCTACAGGTGTCACTATTAATGATGGTGTCATTTCTTATAGTGAGTTGAATGGTACAGGTGTAATCCTCACCCAACCCTCTCCAAAGGAGAGAGCTAGAATTTAATTGTCCATGATAGTAAACAGTTTTCCAGATAGAACAATTATAATAGAGGATAAAGAATACCTTTATTTTGGTGGTACGGCCTATTTAGGATTGGCCACACACGCTAAATTTCAAGACATTTTGTTTCAATCTATTAAAAAGTGGGGTACATTTTATGGTAGTTCACGTAGTTCAAATATTAAATTGGCTATTTACAATCAGTTTGAAGATCTTTTTGCGGAACAAGTCGGTGCAGAAGCTTCTTTGGCAGTCTCATCTGGTACATTGGCAGGAAGATTGGTTATTGATTTTCTTTCAAAATCAATAAGTTCATTTTTCCATTACCCTAAAACCCATCCAGCCATTTTGGCTCGACAAAGTTTGCCTTTATTTAAGGATGGAAAACTGCATCCTAAATTATTAGATGACACCAAAGAAGAAATAGTAATTACTGCTGATGCCATTTTAGGCTTAGAAGTTCAACCCACATCTTTCAATTTTTTAGAGCAAATACCATCTCATAAAAAAATTACGCTAGTTGTAGATGAATCGCATAGTTTAGGTGTTATTGGAGACAATGGGAAAGGTATTTTTAATAATATTCCAACTAATAATATTCATCAAAAAATAATGATTTCTTCTTTAGGAAAAGCCTTGGGTTTATCAGGTGGAATTATTACAGGAAACAAAGAATTTATCAATTTATTAAAAGAGGAATCCATTTTTGTATCCTCTTCTGCGGCGAATCCTGCATATTTAGAAACGTATATCAACGCTCAATCTATTTATAAAGAGCAACAGCAAAAATTACAGCATAATTTAGAATATTTGTCCATACAATTAGAATCAAAAAAAGGGTTTAAATTTGATAAAAATTATCCTGTTATTTATTGTGAGGATGATACTATTTATGATGTATTATTTCTGAAAGGGATTGTGATTACAAACTTTAAGTATCCAACCTATAAAAATAAGATGAGTAGGATAGTAATTACTGCCAATCACACACTTGAAGACTTAAAAAAACTAATAAACATATTAAATAATGATAAATAAAGTAACAACAACTTGGCAAAGTAATATGCAATTTGAATCTACCAATCAAGGTGGTAATTTAATGATTGATGCTGGTGAAGAGAGCGGAGGAGAAAGTAAAGGATACCGTCCAAAATCATTAATGTTATCCTCTTTGGCAGGATGTTCGGGTTTAGATGTGGTTTCACTTTTAAAAAAAATGCGTGCAGAAGTTGACGATTTCACCATTGATATTGAAGCAAATTTAACTGATGAGCATCCTAAATTTTATGATAAAGTAAAAGTTATCTATAATTTTTACGGTTCAGATTTTAAAAAGGATAAAATTGAAAAAGCAGTTAAATTATCAGTTGACCGCTATTGTGGTGTTATGGAAATGTTTAGACAATTTGCAGAAATCACAAC
>CAYRZY010000030.1:0-18125 GCA_964428855.1 uncultured Flavobacteriaceae bacterium | reverse complement strand
CCTTCAAACTCTTTAACTTCAACATTCACTGTACGTCCATATTTACCTTCTCCCATTTGTCCTTTAGCTACGACTTCTCCTTCGTTATTATTAACCTCTAAACTACTAACTTCCAACTCATTTTCTCCAATAACTATTTGTTGTAAAAAAACAATTTTAGGGTTGCAATTTGATTTTTCAGAACGACATGGTCTTGGTGGTCTTGGTCTTAACCCTTTTGGAGGTCTCATAGAAAAAAAATAAACTGAAGCTTCTTTGTAGTTGCTAATTTCTTTTTGTGTTTTCTCAATCTCATTGATTACATCCTTTTCTCCATTTTCTTTTTTACCACTTAACTCTATCAATTGATTTTCTAATTGCTCAATTTTTTCTAGTGTGGCAGCATAAAAAACTTGTTGTGCATATAGAAAAACATTTTCCTTTTCTTGATTTTCTTTAGCAATTGATTTTTCAGCAATAGATTCTGATATAATCTGTTCTTGTTCGGTACATGAGAATAGTAAAAACACACTCATGATTAACGGAATTACATTCATTTTTTTCATTTTTAAAATTTTAGTAAGGTTCTTTTACTCTTTGTCTATTAATTGTTAGGAATGTTAACAAATTAAAGTGTAATGCAATTTTTAATAAACAAACTTACGCTATAAGTAAAAGCATACCTTTAAAAAAGGTGTGACAGGTTAAAAAAAATGTATACTTGACATTGAATGGTGTATGGTTGGTAATTGCTTAACTACCTTTCATTTTCTCTGCCACCTTCTCTAACTCGGTATACCAATCTTCTCCAAACTTTCTTACTAATGCTTCTTTTACAAACTTGTAGACAGGTATTTGTAGTTCTTTGCCCAAGGTACAGGCATCATCACAGATTTCCCATTTATGGTAATTTACAGCAGAAAATTCAGAATAATCTTGTACTCTTATCGGATATAAATGACAGGAAACGGGTTTTTTCCAAACTACTTCTCCTTGATTATATGCTTCTTCAATACCACACATCGAAACCCCTTTATCATCATAAATAATATAAGCACAACTATCATCACTTGAAATTAATGGCGTTTCATACTCACCATCATGCGTAATAAAAAGCCCTTGTTCTTCAATGGCTTCTATACCTTCTTTGGTTAAAAAAGGTTTTACCTTAGGGTAAATATCTAGTAATATTTGTAGTTCTTTTTCTTCTAATGGTGCTCCTGCTTCACCATCCACACAACAAGTACCTTTACATGCTGAAAGGTTGCACATAAAATCGTTTTCAATAATCTCTTCTGAAACAATGGTTTTTCCTAATTGAAACATTTAGTTTGGTTTGGTTTGGGTGCAAAAATAAGTTTATTTTATGATACATATTATTATTTATGTACGTTTGCAAAAAATTAAGAGGAGATGGATTTTAATTTGAATTTTAAAGAAATATTTACTGCGTTTATGATTCTGTTTGCAGTGATAGATATTGTTGGTAATATACCAATTATTATAGATTTACGTAAAAAAGCTGGTCATATACAAAGTGAAAAAGCTTCGTTAATTGCTCTTGCAATCATGATTTTGTTTTTATTCTTAGGAAAAAGTATTTTAAGCCTTATCGGGATAGACGTGCATTCTTTTGCTGTAGCAGGAGCCTTTATTTTGTTTTTTATTGCCTTAGAAATGATTTTAGGGATTACTTTATATAAAGATGATGAAGGTGATGCGATAACTGCTTCAGTTTTCCCTTTAGCTTTTCCGTTAATTGCTGGGCCAGGAAGTTTAACAACCCTTCTTTCGTTAAGAGCTGAATTTTCTATAGAAAATATTATTATTGCTGTAATATTGAATGTTTTGATTATCTATATAGTTTTAAAATCATCTGCTAAAATTGAAAAAATTATTGGACAAAATGGTATTAAAATCATCCGTAAAATTTTTGGTGTGATTCTATTGGCAATTGCTGTCAAACTATTTGCAACTAATATTCAAGGCTTGCTTCATTAAAAATTTATGGTAGCAAACGTATTTTTTCTTGTTCTAAATCATAGACTCTTTTAAGCATTTGATCATTTTCATTTAGCATTTCATAAAACACACTTTCATCAAATAAATTCTGAGCAAAAAGAGATTTTAAATATCTTTTCAAATAAGAAATACTTTCAGGAGCTATATTCTTTTTATTTTTAAATTGTAAAAGGTATTCATTTAAAATAAGTTCGTCTTTATCAAAATTTGCTCTAAAATCTTCTACATTCCATTTGCTTACGTCTTCTCTATGATTATCTATATACTCAAAAACAAAATTATCTAATACTCTAAAATTAAAATTACCAAAATAAGATGTAGTGTCAATACTTACAAAAACATCAGGCACAATACCACCTCCTCCATAAACTATCTTACCTTTTGGTGTACTATATTTTAAGGAATCAATTACTTTTATACTATCACCATTGGTCAATTCACCACTATAGTACCGAGTCAAACGGTCATTGTAATAACTCTCTCCGTTTTCTCCATCATAAGGTTTTTGAATAGATCTACCTGTTGGTGTATAGTAACGTGATACGGTTAATCGTACTGCTGAACCATCTCCTAATTCCATTTCTTGTTGTACCAATCCTTTACCGAAAGAACGGCGACCCACAATAATTCCTTTATCGTTATCTTGTAATGCCCCTGCAACAATTTCACTTGCTGAAGCAGAATTTTCATCAATCAACACATACAATTGTCCGTTTTCAAAACTTCCTTTAGAGGTCGCAAAACTCTTGTCAATTTTACCTCCTTTATTTTTAGTAAACACAATCAACTTATCATCTTCTAAAAATTCGTCTATGATTTTTGTTGCAATACCTAAATATCCTCCAGGGTTTCCTCTTAAATCCAACACTAAACGTTTCATGTTTTTATTTTGCAAATCTGTTAAGGCTGTTTTAAATTCGTTGTACGTTGTATTCGCAAATTTTTCAATTTTAATATAACCCAAACTATCATTCATCATATAATGACTTGGCACGCTTATTAAAGGTATAGTACCTCTTTTTAATGTGAAATTTAGTAATGTATCATTCGTTTTTCTGTAGACTTGAAGACTAACCTTAGTTTTGGGCTTTCCTTTCAGTTTTTTAATAATATATTCATTATTTAAATTTTTACCATATAAAGTGTCATTATCAGCAATTAAAATCCGATCTCCTGCCTTAATACCTGCCTTGTCACTTGGGCCTCCTTTTATAACGCTTATTACGGTTAATGAATCTTGATGTATTTTAAACCGAATACCAATACCCACAAATTCACCATTCATACTTTCTGCAATGGCATCATGTTCACTCACAGGAATATAAACAGAGTGCGGGTCTAATTTGCTTAAAATTTGACGAATGGTACCGTCTAATAAACTATCCGTATCTACTTTATCAACATAATCATACTGAATAAAATCCATCAATTTTTTAATCTTAACTTCTTGAGAATTTCCTTTAAAAAAGGATATAGAATTTCTTTTTGGGTAATTAAGCATACTGCCAATGAGAATTCCAAAGACAACTGCTAATGAGAGAAATAAAGGAAAATATATTTTATTCTTCATAATGTTCAATATATTCTATTTCTATTCCTGCTTTTTCTAAAAAGTCTAAACCAGAAGTGTCTTTATAATTTTTAGCATACACTAATCTTTTAATACCGGATTGATGTATCAACTTGCTACATTCTTTACATGGTGACAAGGTAATATATAAGGTCGCACCTTTACACGATTGTGTTGATGCTGCAACCTTTAAAATGGCATTGGCCTCAGCATGAAGTACATACCATTTGGTAGCATTACTCTCATCTTCACAACAATTTTCAAAACCTGAAGGAGTACCATTAAAGCCATCTGAAATAATCATATTACCTTTAACAATTAAAGCACCAACTTGCTTTCGGTTACAGTGTGATAATTTTGCCCATTCCATTGCCATTTTTAAATAGGCAACATCATATCTGCGTTGTTTCTTTTCTGTCATTGATTATATATAACGTTTAAATCTCAAAAATCGTTTTAATAAAAAATAATTGACAACAAATTACCGATAAAAAACTGGGAATTTTGTTAAATTATTACCAAAATTTGCGTTCAAAAAGCATGGGTATTACAATACCAATTACTATAGATGACAAAACCAACACCCAATCTCTTTTTGAAATTTTTAATAAATTTACTGCAACAAATCCAATAATAAGAATCAGTAAAACAATAAAGGTTTGAGCCAGTTCTACTCCGAATGCAAATTCAAATATTGGTAATGTCTTATTTTCTGAATCAATCAGCACCATTTTTAAAAATCCTGATAAACCTAAACCATGTATCAATCCGAAAAAGAAAGCAAAAAACAAATTAACATTAGATTGGTGAAACTTCTTTTTTTTAACCGTAAATATGTTAACGGCTGCTGTTATAAAAATAGTTAAGGGAATTAAAAACTCTATAAATTTACTACTAACACTTACAATATCATATGTTGCCAATGCTAAAGTTACCGTGTGCCCTAAAGTAAAAAGTGTAATTAACCACAATGTTTTTTTCCAATCTTTAAAATGATAAACCACTGCTAAAACAATAAAAAAAAGGATATGGTCATAGGCATTCCAATCTAACACATGGTCAAACGCCAATTTTAGAAAAAGTATAAAATCATCCATGGGATAAAATTACAAATTTTAAGTGCCAAATTACAAATAATTCTGTTTTACACTCACCTTAATCCTTCCTCAATGGAGGAATTCTAAAATTTGAATTTAGAAAACAAATCCCACAAAACAACCCCACAACTCACAGAAATATTTAAGGAATGCTTCGTGCCATATTGCGGAATTTCAATACAATAATCAGATGCAGAAACGACTTCTTGTTGAACACCTTTCACCTCATTACCAAATACTATAGCTAGTTTTTCTCCTTTTACTGGTATAAAGTTTTGTAACTCAATACTGTTTTCAGCTTGTTCAATTGAAGCAATTTTAATTTTTGAATCTTTTAATTTTTGAATTAATTTCAACGTATCTTCAACATACTCCCATTCAACTGAGTCTGTTGATCCTAAAGCAGTTTTATGTATGTCTTTATGGGGTGGTTTTGCAGTAATACCACACAAATAAATCTTTTCAATCAGAAAAGCATCACTCGTTCTAAAAACTGAACCTATATTATTTAAACTCCTAATATTATCTAAGATGACTATTAATGGCGTTTTTTTTGCCGTTTTAAAAGTTTCTATAGACAACCTTTCTAATTCGCTATTTTTTAATTTTCGCATCTTATACTAATTATAACATTATAACGCCGCATTGAAATTGTTAACAAAGTAAAAAGAAAATTTTGATTATAATAAAAATATTTTCTTTTTAAATTATTGTACAAAATTGCAATTGAATTGCAATTTTGTACAGTATAACCTAAAAAATTAATTCATTCAATAGGTTTTGACAGTATTTTACTAAAAAAACGTAAATTCGCAATCCAATTCAGAATTTACAAAAATTGTCAAAAACTAAGGTAAAAAAGGTCACACCTTTAATGAAGCAATACAATACCATCAAGGGTAAATACCCAGATGCGATGTTGTTATTTAGAGTGGGCGATTTTTATGAAACATTTGGTGAAGATGCTGTAAAAGCAGCTCAAATTTTAGGTATTGTATTGACCAAACGTGGTGCTGGTAGTGAAAGTGAAACTGCTTTGGCTGGTTTCCCACATCATTCTATCAATACCTATTTACCTAAATTGGTAAAAGCAGGAATGCGAGTTGCCATTTGCGATCAGTTAGAAGATCCTAAAATGACAAAAACCATTGTAAAACGTGGTGTTACAGAATTGATTACTCCTGGTGTATCCTTAAATGATGAAGTATTACAATCTAAAACCAATAATTTTTTAGCTGCCATTCATTTTAGGCCTGCCGGCCGAGGAGGCGGGAAAAAACAATTGGGAATTTCCTTTTTAGATGTTTCTACAGGTGAATTTTTAGTCGCTGAAGGCAATGAAGAATACATCGATAAATTATTACAAAATTTTAATCCGAGTGAAATATTGGTTCAAAAACAATATAAAACTCTTTTTAAAGAATCTTTTGGAGAAAGTTATTATACTTTTTACTTAGATGATTGGGTTTTTCAACAAGATTATGCACATGAGACGCTCACCAATCATTTTAAAATAAATTCACTGAAAGGATTTGGTATTGAAGATTTACAACATGGAATCATCTCTGCCGGAACGATATTGTACTATTTATCAGAAACACAGCATAAAAAATTAGATCATATTTCAACCATACAGCGTGTAGAAGAAGATCATTATGTGTGGATGGACAGGTTTACCGTCCGTAATTTAGAATTGTATTTTTCTACACAACCTGAAGCAGTTACTTTATTAGATGTGATTGATAGAACACTTTCGCCTATGGGCGGAAGGCTTCTCAAACGCTGGTTAGCTTTACCTCTAAAGAATTTAAAACAGATTCAAAAGCGTCATGAAATTGTAAAATACTTGATAGATAACGATGATTTTTATGATGAAATCACCTATCAAATCAAACAAATTAGCGATATAGAACGGTTGATTTCTAAGGTAGCAACTGGTAAGATAAATCCTCGTGAAGTGGTCTTATTAAAAGATTCTTTAAAAGCTATATTACCTATTAAGGAGGCTTCCGAAAAGAGTAAAGATAAATCATTACAAAGTCTAGGGAAACAATTGCATTCCTGTCAAGAATTAATTGAGAAAATAACTAAAACCCTCAACGAGGGTGCTCCTGTGAATATTAATAAAGGGAATGCAATTTCAAATGGTGTTTCTACTGAATTGGATGAGTTAAGAGCCATTTCATCCTCTGGTAAAGAGTATTTAGACAATATGCTGGCTAGAGAAATTGAGCGAACAGGTATTACGAGTTTAAAAATTGCCTTTAATAATGTGTTTGGCTATTATATTGAAGTTAGAAACAGCCATAAAGATAAAGTGCCCGAAGAGTGGATTCGCAAGCAAACCTTGGTAAATGCAGAACGATACATTACTGAAGAACTTAAAGAATACGAAACCAAAATTTTAGGAGCCGAAGAAAAAATTGCTAAAATAGAACAACAACTATTTGCTGACTTGATAAATTTCATGATTAATCACATCAAACAAGTTCAAGAAAATGCTCAACAAGTTGCCAAGTTAGATTGCTTATGTTCCTTTGCTCAAACCGCAAAAGACAATAATTATATAAGACCTCAACTAGATGAAAGCACCGATTTAGAGATTAAAAACGGACGACATCCTGTGATAGAAAAGCAATTGCCAATTGGTGAAGAATATATTGCAAATGATCTGGTCTTGAATAGAAATCAGCAACAAATCATCATGATTACAGGGCCAAATATGAGTGGTAAATCGGCTATTTTACGGCAAACAGCACTCATTGTTTTACTCGCTCAAATGGGGAGTTATGTACCTGCTCAACAAGTTAGGATTGGCGTGGTTGATAAAATTTTTACGCGTGTTGGGGCTAGTGATAATATTTCTATGGGTGAATCTACTTTTATGGTAGAAATGAATGAAACTGCCAATATTTTAAATAATATTTCTGAACGTAGTTTAGTATTGCTAGATGAAATTGGTCGTGGAACAAGTACCTACGATGGTATTTCTATTGCTTGGGCGATAGCTGAATATTTACATGAACATCCGTCAAAAGCAAAAACACTATTTGCTACACATTATCATGAGTTGAACGACATGACTGAAACTTTTGAACGCATTAAAAACTTTAATGTTTCTATAAAAGAACTTAAAGACAATGTGATTTTCTTACGGAAATTAGTCTCTGGTGGTAGTGAGCATAGTTTCGGAATTCATGTGGCTAAACTGGCAGGCATGCCAACATCTGTAATTCACAGAGCCAATAAAATGTTGAAAAAATTAGAACAAAGTCATAGTTCTGATGCCATAAAAGACAAACTCAAACAAGCAGCTGAAGAAGACATGCAACTCAGTTTTTTTAAACTAGATGATCCTTTATTAGAAGATCTCAAAGAAGAAATTCTAGCTGTAAATATTGATACCCTTACACCGATTGAGGCTTTGATGAAATTGAATGAGATTAAACGGATGTTGGTGAAGAAGTAGATCCTCTCCCTTTCTTATAAATACCTAGCTCTAAATGTTTTTTTGTTAAAAACATTGACTAAAACACAAAGTACTTTAAATTTTAATAGATTATTTTTGAAAATAATTTTTTCGCTATCAATAAACTAATACTTATAGGGAATGGCTTTGATTTAGCCCATGGTTTACCAACTTCTTTTAAGTTTTTATAAATGAGGAATATGATAGAATATTCAATTATTCAAAACAAGCTGAAAATTACAATGATTTTATATCTAATTTAAAAGCGTATTCTGACGAATATAACTATACTTATAATGATGATGTGCTTTTTTCAAGAACAGGTGCGTCAAGTTATATTACTATATTCAAATTTAAAAACGACTTTTTTAAGAAAATTAACACTACTCATTCATTACAAAACTGGGTAGATATTGAAAATGAATATTATAAAAACTTAAAAGAAATTGCTAAATCAAGTTCTCTTGAAATACAAGAAAAGAAAAAGAGAGTAGGTAAGCTTAACAAAGAGTTTGAGCAAGTAAAAAATCTTTTAGAGAAATATTTAACTAAAGCTGTTAATGATTATAACTTCAATATAGACTCTATTAATTGGGGGTTTAAAATCCATAAATTTCCAGACATATTACAACCTATTTCATTTAAAAATATTGAGAAAACTATTGAAGAGTTTTCATACCTAGAAGATAAAAAAGAATTAAAACAGCTATCAAAAAAAGAAATAAATGATGAAGATAAAAGCAAATTACATATTCTTAATTTTAACTACATCGCAACTTCCTATTATTGTTATGGTCCTAAATCAAACCATATTCATGGCTTTTTAAATAATAAAGAACACCCTATCAATTTTGGTTTTGGTGATGAAATGGATGAAGATTATAAGGCTATAGAAAACTTAGATGAAAATGAGTTTCTTGACTATTTCAAATCGTTTAAATATTCTGATACAAAAAATTATAATGACCTATTAAACTTTATCAATAGTAGAAAATTTCAAGTGGTAATAATGGGACATTCTTGTGGTCTGTCAGACAGATTGCTTTTAAATACCATTTTCGAACATGAATATTGTCGGTCTATCAAAGTTTATTACCATGAAACGGATAGTGAAACAGATAATTATACGACTATTATACAGAATATTTCTCGCCACTTTAAGGATAAACAAAAAATGAGAGCAAAAATTGTAAATAAAAAATTGTGTGATCCTTTACCTCAAATACAATTGCCGTTAAAAAAACAAAATTAACACCCTTAAAGTCCCCTCAAGGCGACAATTATACCAACCATAAACAAATTACTTCTATAAAATTTCATCAAAGAGATATCTTATTTAAGTTTTTTGCAAAAAACTTAAATAGTAAGTGCTCTTAATAAAGATTTATGCAAAAAACTTTATTAAGGGTTTTTTTAATGAAAAATGAAATGAAAAACTTAAATAACAACAATCCCTAAAAATGAAGCTTCATTCCTTCATGGCTTGCTTTGAATCCTAGTTTTTCATAAAAGTGAATGGCTTCTGGTCTTTTTTTATCTGTAGTCAGTTGCAATACATGTGCTTTTTTCTGTTTGGCTCTTTCAATTGCCCATTCAAACATCAATTTACCAATACCTTTTTCCCCTTAAATCTTCTCTGATTCGTACCGCTTCTATTTGAGCTCTAATACCACCTTGATAGGTTAAATATTGGATATAACTCAACTGTAATGTGCCGATAATTTTAGCACTCTCATCTTCTACAACGATCAATTCTTGATTTGGGTCTTTATCAATAACTGCAAAAGCATCATAATAAACAGTTGGTAAAGGATCTTGATAATTTTCTCTTAGCTTACCTAAAGCATCATTAGCAATCATTTTTACAATGGATGAAACATCATTTCTAGTGGCTTTTCTGAAATTTATCATAATAAATAGTTGGTTCAATGCTAATATAGTTATAAAAGAAACTTAATTCTACTATCTTTGTCTTTTCTAATAAACAATTATGCCTTTTTTATTTATAAGTGGTGGTGAAATTTTTGTAATACTTTTGATAGTATTGATGCTATTCGGAGCAGATAAAATACCCTCAATAGCCAGAGAGCTTGGTAAAGGTATGCGTCAAATAAAAGATGCAACCAATGATATCAAACGAGAGATTAATGCTACCGCTGAAAAACAAGGTATTGACACAAACTTAGCTTCAGACTTAAAAAAAGATATAAAAAAGGTTAGAGAAAATATTCAGGACAATATTGATGAGGTTACTGGTCCAATAAAACGGAATTTTTAAATTGAACTTTCTAGAAAAAATCATCGAATTCGATAAAGAATTATTTATCAAATTAAACGCATTAGGTTCTGAACCTTTTGATGCTTTTTGGATGACGGTTACCAACCAATTTAGTTGGATTCCTTTATTTTTATTACTCTTCTTTCTGATTTTTAAAGCTTACGGACTAAAAAAAGGGCTTGTTTTAGTTCTTGTTGCTGCTCTATTGGTTACTTTTTCAGATCAGTTTGTGAATTTAATTAAAGATTTTTTTGAAAGGCTTCGCCCAAATAATGATCCGACAATAAATAATATAATCCGAATTCTAAAAACACCGCATAGTTTTAGTTTTGTTTCGGGGCATTCAACCACTTCATTTGCCGTGACGTTGTTTATGATTCTTACCTTAAGAAAACATTATAAATATCCGTTGTTTTTACTTATTTGGCCTATAGTTTTTGCCTATAGTAGAATTTATGTAGGTGTCCATTTTCCTATAGATCTTTTTATAGGAATGCTATTAGGCTTACTTATCGGTACTACTTTTTATAGGCTCAGTTTGGTGTTTTTAAAAAAAGTTCACTAACTTTGGAGAGATCGCTACGGTTATATAGTTTATAACTGACTGTTTTTTACTTACCTTTTAACCAAACTAATTATGAAAAAAATTTACTTTATTTCATTAATGTTACTCATGGCTTTTTTAAGCTCTTGTAACAATGAAGAAGCATTACTTATTGAAGAAGCTAATGTACAGAAAGTATTAACTATTGCAGAAATTAATCAGCAAATCACAAAGTCATTAGACGAAAAAGGTTCTTTTGATTGGAGTGAAGCTAGTGACCATTTATTATGGAGTGCCACAGTACACGGTGGTAACATTATTACGATTGGTTACGGAGATGAAAATGAAAATTTTCGATCAGAAAGCCAAAAATTAGCTTCTGTTAAAGAAGGTATTATCAATACCATTTCAACGTCTAATGGTTTGCAAAAAAGCAACAAAGAAATTGTTGTTTATGATGATGAAGTCTTAAATTATTTTGATGCTAAAGTCGTTACTCTCGAAACAATTAAAGAACTAAGGCAAAACTCACAAATTCGATATTTAGAACCAGATGGTTTTGTTTATAGCGGTGCTATAGCAGAAAAAAGTGCTTCTTCTAGTGGTTGTGATAAATCTGGCGAAAAAATTAGCAGTTTAGATTACGGAACATTATCTACAGGAGCTCGTGTTCCTTGGAATTATTATACCCATAAAATTAATCAAGCATGGGCTTATAGTAAAGGTCGTGGTGTTGGTGTTGGCGTAGTTGATACTGGCCTTTCACCTAATCAAGCCAATTTAGGAGCAAAATTTGATGATTTTTACTCAGGAAGATATGTTAGAAAATATGGTGCTTACGTAGATTCTTGGAAATGGTGGAAAACCAAAACTGATGGTCCTAATGATAAATGCGGACATGGTACGAGTTCTTGTGCTACAATTGCGGCTCCGAATAATAATACTTCTCAAGTTGTTGGTGTAGCTTATGAATGTAACTTAATATCATATAGAGGCACAAGTGATGTTGTCCTTAACGGATACCAAGAAAAAAAAGGAGTCGCCAATGCCATAAAAGCACTTGCTAGAAGAAATGATGTAAAAATAATTTCACTTTCTATAGGATACATTTGGTCTATTGGTAAAGTTAAGGATGCTATTAGGTACGCCTATGCAAGAAATAAAATGATTTTTGCTGCTGGTGGTACTTCAACAAGTTTTACCAATTGGTATGGTGTTATATTCCCTGCAAATATGAACGAAACAGTTGCAGTAACTGGAATTGAAGAAAGAAGTTCTTATAATGAATGTGATGTTTGTCATACAGGTAGTAAAATCGATTTTACGTTTGTTATGGAACGAGGTAATAATCATCATCAACCTGTATTGGGATATTATAATGGTCAATCAACATATTTTGGAGGCTCATCTGTTGCAACAGCTTCAACTGCAGGTATTGCAGCATTGGTTTGGGCAAAGTATCCTTCTTGGTCAAGAGCTCAAATTTTGACACGTTTAAAACAATCTGCCAGATTTTACCCTAATAAAAATGGCGATTTCGGGTATGGTAGTATTGATGCTTTAAGAGCTGTGAGAGGTTATTAAATAAACAACCTTTATTATTCGCTAATTATTTATTCTAAATTCGCAACTCAAAAATCATTAATCGTTACTCTTTTTGTAACTTGATTTAAGAACAACGATTAATGATTTTTGAGTTATGAATTAGTTCTGCAAAAGTTGATGTATAGAAAGTTTTGTCTTTAAGAGCCTTTAACATAACTGGAGGCTACCTCTATTTCACTCTACTAATGGTCAATCCGTCTCGAATAGGCAGTAACACCGTTTCAATTCTAGAGTCTTCTTTTAGGAGTTTATTATAGGCTATTAAAGCAATCGTATCCTTATCTTTTGGGTCGGGTTTTGTTGTTACCTTTCCAGTCCACAATACATTATCCGATAAGATAATACCTCCAGGATTCATTTGGTCAATAAGCAAATGAAAATAGTTGGAATAATTAGTTTTATCAGCATCAATAAATACCAAATCAAACTTTTCATCGATCTTCGGAATAACCTCTAAAGCATTACCTAAATATTGTTTGATTTGATTTTTATATGGTGATTTGTCAAAATATTTTTTTTGAAAGTCTACCAATTCTTCATTGGTATCTATGGTGTGTAACACACCTTTTTGATGTAAGCCTTCTGCCAAGCACAATGCGGAATAGCCTGTATAAGTACCAATTTCTAAAATAGTTTTAGGTTGTGTAAGTTTAGAAAGCATGGAGAGTATTCTACCTTGATAATGTCCGCTTAACATTCTTGGCACTAATACTTTTTGCCATGTTTCTTTGCTGAGTTGTTTTAGTAATTCAGGTTCATCTTCAGTGTGTAAAACCACATAATCATCTATTTCTTTGGGGAGGAAATTCATTAAGTTATTGATCAACTTCCTTAGATATATTTTCTTGAAGTACTACTTTTTCTTGTTCAGAAAATTGATGATTGGTTTTACATTTATGCAAATGTTTATCACATACTTTAGTTACTACAGCATTTTGTTTGGAGTACATTCCACACTTTTTACACAAGAAAAGATGAAAACTTAATTTAAGTTTCTCCCAAAATGAAGCTTCTTTGTACTGACTTTTATCGCAAATCGTAGTTGCTTCATCACAATTAATAAAAATTTTGTTACTCATTTCTCTTTATTTTGCAAACCAATTTTCTTCTAAACACTTTCTCAATTGGTGTCTTGCTCTATGTATAATTACCCATAAATTAGACGCGGTAATATCTAATTCATTACAAATCTCTTCTGTCTCATAATTTTCAACCGTTTTTAATAAAAAAACTAGTCTGTATTTTTCGGGTAAAAAATCAATGCATTGGTCAATAGCACTTTTTAATTCTGTATTTTCAATATCTTTTTCTGCTTCATTTCCCCAAGAAGAAGGTGCTCTTTCTTCAATCCACTTTCCTTTTCTTTCACCATCTTCATAAAAGTCCATTCTAACCTCAGCTTTACCCTTTTTAGAATTTATTTTTCTATAATAATCAATGATTTTTCGTTTAAGAATAGAAATTAACCATGTTCTTTCTGATGCCTGACCTCTAAAATTACCTTGAGCTTTTAAAGCTGATAAAAAAGTTTCTTGCACAATATCTTTAGCCAACTCCTCTTTGTTTACTCTACTTATTGTGTAGTTAAACAAATAGTCAGCATGTTTTTGTGCCCAATTATTCGGATCTAATTTATGTTTTGGTTCTTTAGACATTAATTCTTGTGAAGTGTAAATGTAAGTATTCCTTAACAATCTTAAAAGTCTCGCTCTCTTTTCTTTTCTCTATTATCTATATTCTATTATCTACTTCCCAATATGAAAAATAGCATCGCCCATATTTATAATAGGAAAATTATTTACTGCAATAATATAACCATCATACGGAGCCTTAATTTTAAAACTTGTTTCACCATAAGTATCCATAATATAACCTAGAGTTTGTCCTTTAGTCACAACAGATCCGTTTTTAATAATTGTTCTAAAAAGTCCTGCATACTTGGCACGAATCCATTTTCTACTGAAAATTTCAATGCCTTTTTCCATTACTGGGATAGCAACATTTTTAGCAATCATATCAAAATGACGTAAAATATTAAGCGTACCATTGATTCCTTTTTTGATGGATACCCTGTCTAATCGTAACGATTCTCCTCCTTCAAAAACAAGGATAGGAATGTTATGTTTGTAGCATGCATTTCGAAACGATTTTGGAATTAATTTTGAAGCAAACATATATGGTGAATTGAAAACTGTTGCCAATGTTTTGGCTCTTTCATCTTCTAAGGTATATCTAATTTGAGGATAATTACAGCGTTGCTCTCCACCTGTGTGAAAATCAATGCCGAAATCAACATTTTCTATAATCTCTTTCATCAAATAAAAAGCCATTCTGCTTGCCAACGACCCTTTTTTAGAACCAGGAAAGCTTCTATTTACATCTTTTCCGTGCATATCGCGAGAAAGGTTTAAAAACCCGAATACATTCAAAAGTGGCACAACAATTACACACCCTTTATGGATTTTATAATCTTTATTAATTAGCATTCTTCGTATCAACTCAATGCTATTCACTTCATCTCCATGCAAACCTCCTTGTAAAAGTATGGTTGGCCCCGCTTCTTTTCCGTTAAAAACATATACGGGAATTTCAATTAGCGTACCCGTAGGTAATCTATCAATAGGGATTTTAATTAGCTTAGATTCTCCTGGCTCAACTTTGTGACCTCGAACCGCTATCGTTTTATTTTTAAACTCTTTTTCGAACATTAATTTCTATATATTTAATCACTTCTTCTGCTACATTTACTTTTGTATAAGCTTCAACACCTTGAAAACCTGGAGAGCCATTTACCTCAATCAATAATGAGCCTCTTTTAGAACGAATCATGTCAACACCTGCAACAGGTAAACTTAAATATTGGACAGCTTTTAAAGCAATTTTTTGTTCTTTATCGGATAATTTTACATTTTCGCCAGTACCACCTCTATGAATATTCGATCTAAATTCTCCTTTTTCACCTTTGCGTTTCATTGCTGCCACCACTTTATTACCCACAACAATGGCTCTGATATCTTCGCCGTTTGACTCCTCTACAAATTCTTGCAACATGATACTTGTATTCATATTGTAAAGTGCATCTAAAATGGACTTGGCAGATTTCTTTGATTCTGCTAGAATTACACCCATACCTTGAGTACCTTCTTGTAGCTTGATAATTACTGGTGGGCCACCCAACAATTCAATTTGTTCGTCAATATTTTGAGGATTGATAGAAAAAACGGTTTGCGGAATAGGAATGTTCTTTCTATTCATTATTTGTAAGGTACGCACTTTGTTTTGAGCTCTTATAATTCCCAATGATCGGGCAGTACTAAACACGCTATTCATCTCAAACTCTTTAACAATGGCTGCACCATGACGACTCACTGAAGCTCCTATTCTCGGAATAATTACATCTGGCCAATTGATAATATTCTCGCCTTCAAAAATAATTTGAGGTTTACCATCACCTAATTTTACAGAGCATTTTGTATGATTGATAACACGTACCTGATGACTTCTATGTTCGGCTTCTTCAACCAAACGTTGAGTAGAGTAAATGTTTTCGCCAACTGATAATATGATTATTTTCATAGTATATGCTGAATTTATTTCAACATCTGTTTTTTAGTTTTTCTTAAATCACCTTATAACATTTCTCAAGGTGCAATTCTCTAATTTACCTTTATAAAATTGCATTTAGAGCATTTTTTACAACCTGTCACATCGAGTGCCGAGCCTTAAAGCGAGGTGTACCGAGAAGTTTTTGATCAACAAGTTCTCGATACTAATTTCTTTCCTACGTCAATAAATTCACTCGAACTGACAGTATAGAAATAGTAATTCTAATGTCTTTAAACTCTCAATTTAGTTTCAATCTCTATGTTGTTTTCTAATGTTCTATGTACAGGACATCTATTGGCAATTTGAAGTAAGCGTTGTTGTTGCTCTTCAGTTAAATTACCTTTTAGGTTAATCTCACGTACAAATTTATCGATTTTTGGATCATCTTTATCACAACAGTCAGAATCTTTTGCATGCTGTTTAAAATGCTCTAAATGCACTTTTACCTCACGTAAATCCCATTCTTTTTTATCAGCATACATGCGTAAAGTAATCGCAGTACATGAGCCTAGACTGGCTAATAATAATTCATACGGACTCATACCCGCATCTTTTCCGCCGTATTTTTTGGGTTCATCTACCAAAATAGAATGATTTCTTGCTACAATTTCAGTGGTATACTTTTCTCTACCAGCACGTACCACTACTGATTTATCTGTTGATAGTTCTTCTGGTTCATCAGGATTTACGTATCTGTTTGCCCAACTAGAAATTACTTGACCTACATAAAAAGAGTCTTGCTTGTTGGTGAGTAAATGATTTGCTCCGTCTAAGGATATAAAACTTTTAGGATGATGTGCTGCACCATAAATATCTCGTGCGTTTTTAACCTCAACCACTTTATCTTGTGGCGAATGGAATACCAAAATAGGTTTGCGTAAATCTTTTAAAATTTTGGGTAAATCTTTTTCGTGAATATCATCTAAAAATTGTTTTTTTATGGTGAACTTTCGTCCAGCGATATCAAAAGTAGCTTCGCCATCCAATTCAATTTCGTCAATATGTTCTTCAAATAAATGCTCTACATGGCTTGGGTTTGAAGGGGCTGCAATGGTAGCTACCGTTTCAATAGAATCAATGGCATTGGCAGCATAAATTGCTGCCGCCCCACCTAACGAATGCCCAATCATAATTTTAGGAGCATGATGATTTTCTTTTAAAAATGCTGCCGCCGAAATTAAATCGTCAACATTACTTGTAAAATTGGTGTCTTCAAATTTCCCTTCACTTTTACCCAAACCTGTAAAATCAAAACGCATAACTGCAATATTATTTTGAGTCAAAGCACGAGAAATGTTTCGTACCGCTGTAAAGTTTTTATTCCCTGTAAAAAAATGGGCAAACAAGGCATAACTCAATGGCTTTTTGTCAATGGGTAAATCAATTTCTCCTGTTAATAGCTGTCCTTGTTTGTTTTTAAATTGTATTTTTTTACTGTACATTTTTATAGTTAGTTTACATGTATTTATCGAAAAAAAGAACTCGACTTACTGTGGTGTTTTAATCGGTTTTAAATTTACTCATTCTAAATTAGAAAAAAAACTTAAAATCAATTTACTAGCATAAAACAATAGCTTATCTTTGTTAGATAAAATAAAAACTAACCAAAATGAGTGGATTTTTATCTTCATCGCTTGCCAGAAAGTATGCCATGGCACTTTCGGCATTTTTCTTAATTTTTTTCTTATTAATGCATGTTGCCATCAATCTGTTATCGGTTTGTAGTGAAAATGCATTTAATATAGCTTCCCACTTTATGGGAACCAATCCTTTGATTCAATTTGCGATGCAACCCATCTTAATTATTGGTGTTGTTTTTCATTTTGTAATGGGTTTTGTTTTAGAGCTTAAAAACAAAAGTGCACGTAGTGTGAAATATTATAAAAATAATGGAGCAGCTAATTCTACTTGGATGAGTAGAAATATGATTTATAGCGGATTGGCAATTTTAGCAT
>CAYRZY010000029.1:16544-18240 GCA_964428855.1 uncultured Flavobacteriaceae bacterium | reverse complement strand
CCGCCAATAAATGGAAAATCCATTATTTTCATATTCCAAAAAATAAATCCAAGACCTTCCCCAATTCCAAAAAGCATTGGTTCTGATAATTCAATTCCGATTTGCTTTAAGAGACTTCCCGTTGCAGTTGTTTCGCAATGTTGTCCTTTAAAATGCTTGAAATTTTCTATTTTCATTTTTCTATTTATATAGTTTCATAACTAGATCAAATATGCTATGAATTTTTTCTATTGGAATATCTTTATTTGGATCTATCAATAACAAAGATGTAAACGTTCTTTTTCCTTGAATTAAATCTGGATGTTTAATTTTCACACCTTTTCCAATGGCTATATATGGAAACTGTGTTTTCTTATCTATCCACAAATAACAAAAAATCTGCTTTTTGTACATAAAGCAAGGCAAACGATAGTACCATCTTGAGGTGATATTTTCGTTATACTCTAAAATGATTGACTTTAGAGCCAATAGACAACTTTTATTAGGTTCTTCTTGATCTGCATAAAAGTTGTCTAGTTCTCTCATTTATTTCTACTTTATTGCAATATATATTTCAGCTTCTCCATTTGTAGGGTCTATTGCTTTTTCTCCGTATGATTCAAAGTCAACAGTATATGCTCTATCAATATTCATGTTCCAAATTTTTACCCATTCGTCGATAACAGCATTATCGGTTAAATCTCCTTTGGCAACAAACTTATGATACATTGCTTTTTCAATTTTTATCCCAACCATTCCATCAGGAATTAGATCTAGCATATTCACTTTATAGCCTAGAATTGTTGTGTAGGGTTTGGTATAATCTCCTTCATAATCAGTGTAAACAGCATAGATTGTTTCATCTTTTACATTTGGAATTTTTTCAAGCATATTTTCTGACATAAATTTCTCCCATAATTCTCCAATATCTTTTGCAGCTTGTCCATTTTCGTTTGTTGTTCTTACAGAGATTCCAATAATTTTGAAAGTATCTATTTGTAGTTTGTCCATTTTTAAATGTTTTTATGATTACTAGTACTACAAAAGTAAATACTGATTATGACAAGGGTGTGTCAGGGGTAGATACATATTTTTCGTAACACTTTTCAAAATATTCTTGTAATGTCATTTTTTGAGGCTCAAAGTGTTGATTTTGAACAATTAATTTATGAATATGGTCTAGACGGAAAACTCTAAAATCATTTCTTAACCTACAAACCGCAATTAAAAGCCAATTTTCTTGTGTACTGTATAAAGCAAAAGGTTCAATTATTCGTTTCGTTTTTTCGCCTTGTAAAGAATCATATTCAATTTCTACAAGCGTAAAGTTTGCTATTGCAGATTGGATAATCATTAGATAATTACTTGTTTTTTGGTTTTTAATATTCTCTCTAAAAAGTATTCTCTCTGATAGAAATTCAATTTTTTCTTTTTGAGAGTGTCGTAAAGTAGATTTTATTTTAGTAACTGCACTTTGATATGCTTCAGTAAAAGATTTATCCTTATTTTTTAATATTAATTGCTCAGCAGTTATTAAAGCATTTGCTTCTTTGTCGGTAAACATTACGGGTGGAAGATTAAAACCTTGTAGTAAAGAGTAACCTCTTCCTTCTTCTGTAACTATCGGAATTCCTGAATTTTCAAGGGTTCTAATATCTCGATAAATCGTTCTGATACTTACATTGTGTTTTTCAGCAATTTCTCGTGCTGTTAAAAT
>CAYRZY010000029.1:0-16444 GCA_964428855.1 uncultured Flavobacteriaceae bacterium | reverse complement strand
AAATCGTTCTGATACTTACATTGTGTTTTTCAGCAATTTCTCGTGCTGTTAAAATTCTTTTGGATTGCAATTGGGTTAGAATGGCAGTTAATCTTGAAAGTCGTGGTTTTTCATTTTCTTCCATTTTTTGCAATATTTTATCTGTGAGCCTTCGTGTAACAACTATCTATCTGGATTCCTGCCTTCGCAGGAATGACAAATAAATTACCTATATTTTATCAACGGAAAAACCTCTCCTTTTTTAAACTCATTTCTGTCATCTGGTAATTCTAAAAAGGCATCCGCGTCAGCTAAGTTAGCTAAATCTCCTGAACCATTGCCTGTTATGGGAGTTGCATAGAGCATTCCGTTATTGTTTTCTAGTTTGACTTGTAAAAAATAGGTGAGTGCTGGTTTAAAGAAATAATCTTCAGATAAGATTGCTTTTTGTTTATTTTCAAAGCCAATGCCCATCGTTTTTTTAACCCAAGGATAAAAATACTTTACACAGCCAACAAACGTAGAAACAGGGTTGCCAGGGAAAGCAAATACTACTGTATGAGATTCCCTGCCTTGCCGGCAGGCAGGTTCGCTCCGTTTCACTCGCTCTGAATGACATTCATCTCCATCCTGCCCACTCAAACCAAAAGAGTTATTTTCACCCCGTTCGCTAATATTTAAAGCGTCTTTGACGCCGAACCAAAAGGGTTTTCCTGGGCGTTGTTTTACCCTGTGAAATAATTTTTTTACGCCCAATTCATCTAATACTTCGGGGATAAAATCGAATTTTCCTTTGCTTACCGCTCCGCTAAACAGGAGTACATCATAGTCTTTTAAAAACTGTTCAATTTTTTGTTTTAGCAAAGGTTTATCATCCGTTATATGAACCGTATCCGCCAGAATATGTAAATTTTCTAATAAAGCAACTAATGTGTACGAATTACTTCTACGGATCTGATGGACTAAAGGGTTTTCTGAAACCTCAACCAGCTCATCTCCTGTCGAAATAATCATCACTTTTGGTTGTTTGGCTACTTTTACGGTGACTCTTCCTACGGTTGCTAAAACACCTATTTCAGCTGGTGAAATAACTGTATTTATTTTAAGTAATGGGTCATTAACTTTTCTATCTTTTCCTTGTAAATGTACATTTTGTAATTGCTTAATCTCTTCTAAGTTTACTGTCGCTTTTCCATCTTTAATGGTTACCAATTCATAAGGAATTACAGCATCTGTGTTCTTAGGCAAGACAGCACCAGTCATTGCTTCAATACAGTTTTCTTTGTGTTTTAGAGTTACTTGTTCGCTTCCTGCTGCTTGCATATTTTCTATGGAAAACTCTCTTCGTCCTGATGTAAAAATATCGTATACAACAGCAATGCCATCCATGCTCACTCTGTTAAATGGTGGAAAATCTCTATCGGCTACAATAGCTTCTTTTAAAATTCTACCTGTAGCTTCTATAAAAGGAATTTCTTCCACACCGAAATCTTTGGTATGGTTTAGTATGGTTTCTAATGCTTTTTTTGATGTGATCATTATGTCAATCCTCTTATTCTATAAACTTTCAAAATATTCGTCTAAATCTTCAATAGGTTTTAAATCCTTACTATTATGTGCTTCATAAATAGCTTTAATTGTTTCATTATTGGGGATATTTCTAATTTCTTTGTACTTTATTTCATATTTTAAAAATTGTCTAAACCTTACAGAATTTTCTTTACGTTTTGTGTCTTTAAAAAACTTCTTATCATCACCTGAAACTAAAATTGAATACCTGTCTGAATCTTCTCTATAGTCAAAATATTTTTCAGGAGGATAAAAGGTTTTGTTTGGGATTTCAAATACAAATAACTTTTTTCCTTTATAATCATTAAAAACCATAAAAAAAGACTTATTGAAATTTTTAGGGTTAATATCTATCCACCAATTCTTACTAGATTTAGTTAAATTTGAAAAAACAGTATCTTTACCGTAAATTTCTGGCAAATTATTACCACGCAAATATTCATTAATTATTACTAAACAATCTTTCTTTTTTAGTCTGGTTTTATCTAATTTTTTGTTTACTTCTTTAAAGTTTGTATTAGTTTCGAGTTGAGGGTTAACAATATTATTATCTATAATTTGTATTTCCAAAGATTCAAGCACTTCATCTATTATACTTTCACTATAACTATTAAGAAAGTAAGTTTTAAGTCCTTTTCTTAATGTGTTTTGTGTTAAACCTAAAAGTTCTTTCCTTAATTTACCAACCTCTCTTTTGTTTTCAAACTCTGCAAACTTAAAATGAGCATATTCTTTTAATTTTATCAAGCTAAAACTCTCTTTTTGAAATAATTGTACAAATTTCAAGCCTTTATTATTATCTCTTATAAATTCAATTTCTTCAATTAAAATTGCATTGTCCGTTTTATTTAATTCTCCATCATAAAATATTTGAATTTTAGGCCCAATTAATAATCCAAAATCCAACTTATATTGTCTCATATATGTAGATAATTGTATTTGATTTTGTTCGTTAAGAGGTTGTTTGGGTCTTTTAATTTCAATGACAAATAACTTTTCTCTACTTTTATTTGACTTTACAACAAAATCTGGTGTAATTCTTTCTTTTCTTGACCCTAATTGAATACTTGGTCTTATTACAAAATCATCAGAATATTCACTCCAACCTAAAATTTCTAATCCTTTTTCTACAATTGGTTCAAATTGTTTTTCGAGAATATCTGTTTTAATCTTGTCGGAAAGGTAGTAACATATTTTATTCCATTTCTCCATAATGATATTTTTGTTAGAACTGGATTCCTGCCTACGCAGGAATGACATTTTTTATTAAAATTCAATACTATTTTCCCTTTTTGGGAAATGACACCAAGACAATAGAGATTACCCTCCAATAGTCGACATACTCTCCGAAACATTTTTATTGTTTTTCCGATTGGCTTCGGCTATAAATCCGTTTTCTGGTTTGTCTTTTACAATGGATAAAAACAATTTTTTCAATGCATCATCTGTTGCTCCATTACGGATAAAATCACGGATATTAAAAACCCCTTCATCAAACAAACAATTTTTAAATAATCCTGTTGCTGTAATTCGAATCCTATTACAATCGCCACAGATAGTTCTTGTAAAAGCTGGAATAATGCCAAATGAACCTTGATAATCGTCTATTTTGAACATTTTTGAAGTTGCAGATTTATCAGATTGTAATGGTGTGATTTTTGTATAATGTGATTTAATCAAGGCTAAAATTTTTGTGTAATTCCAAACCTCGTTAGTTGTCCGCTGTCCAACACCATTAAAAGGCATTTCTTCAATAAAACGAACTTCTAAGTTCTTATGTTTAGTTAACTCAATAAACTCAATAATCTCATCAGTATTCACACCTGATTGGACTACGGCATTCAGCTTTAACTTTAAAGAACTTGCCTCCAAATCTTCTAAAGTTTTGTACACTTCATCAAAAACATCTCTTCTAGTAATTTTGGCAAAATTCTCTTTTGATAAGCTGTCGATACTCAAATTAATGGTCTTAACCTTTAGGGCCTCCAATTTTGCAATATGTCTAGATATTAATGCTCCGTTAGTGGTAATGTTAATTTCATCCAACTTATCATTAAATGAAAGCATTTCTAAAAAATTGACAAAATCCTTTCGCACAAAAGGTTCTCCTCCTGTTAAACGGACTTTATTCACACCCAATTCACTCAAAACACGAGTAATACGATACATTTCTTTGTAGGTCAGTAATTCTTCTCTACCAACAATAGCAATGCCATGAGCTGGCATACAATACTGACAACGCAAGTTACAACGGTCGGTTACCGCCAATCGTAAATAGGTTATTTGCCTTCCGAATTTGTCTGTTAATGTAGCCATCAGTATTTTTATAATGGGCGGGAAAGTTACGAAGTTTTTAGGAGAATTATCTATACAAAGAAAGCTCTTACTTTTCTTTTTTTGTCACGAATGCACGAATTATATTGTTAAATAAAAAAAAAGAATAATTTTCACGAATAAAAAATCCTATAGGATTTTTAAAATTAGTGCATTCGTGGCTTTTTTAAAAGTGTGAATTTGCTCTAATACTTAGAAAAGACTCCGTTTTACAACAGAGTTAGTTCCAACTAGCATAATTAACTGTTCTTAAACAAAGAATTGCTAATTATAAGTCTCACTAATGTGGAAGGTGTTTTTTAGTGGCATGGTATAAAAAAGCACCTAACAATGCTCCAAAAATTACAACTACAATTGCACTAACACCTCTACCTAATAAGATAAACATAGGGCCTGGACAAGCACCTGCTAATGCCCAACCTAATCCGAAAATAATTCCTCCAATAATATTTCTTTTAAATCCTTTCTTTTTTGGGTCGATGGTAATCTGTTTGCCAAAATACGTTTTGATGATTCCTTTATTAAATAGTTGGACTAAAATAATCCCTAATACCACAGCAGAGCCAATAACACCATACATATGAAAGGATTGAAACTTAAACATTTCATAAATCCGATACCAAGAAATAACTTCTGCTTTACTCAATACAATTCCGAAAAGAATCCCAATAAATAAAAATTTTATATTTTTCATGTTATCTTCTTTTAAAAAATTAAGGGGAATAGTACCCATGTCATGATTAAGCCGCCAATAAAAAATCCGATTACAGAAATTAGTGAAGGCAATTCTAAATTACTTAAACCAACAATGGCATGCCCTGAAGTACATCCGCCAGCATAACGAGAACCGAAACCTACCAAAACACCAGCACCTATTAAGATTAAAAATCCTTTGAGAGAAAAAATGGCATCTATACTGAAAATTTCATCGGGTAAATAGCTCTGTCCTGCATTTTGAAAGCCTAAATCGGATAGATCTTGAATAGTTTGCGGACTAATAGCAACCACTTCATTGGGTGTTAACCATTGAAAAGAAATAAAACCACCAATAATTGTTCCCAGAATAAACACTAAATTCCATGTGTTTTTTCGCCAATCGAATTTGAAAAAATTCACCATTTTTCCAGCACCTCCAATGGCACACATCGTTTCTAAATTTGAGGAAACGCCAAATTTTTTGCCTGCAAAAAACAGCAAAAACATGACAAAGGTTATCATTGGACCAGCAACATACCAAGCCCAAGGCTGTAAAAGGAACTCCATGATTATTATAGTTTTATTTAGTAATCTAAAACTTCAATTTTATTTCTATAAAGTTTTATTTTATTGTCATTTTCAAATTGCTTAAGCAATCTTGAAATTACCACTCTAGAAGTGTTTAAATCTTGAGCAATATCTCTGTGCGTAGTATTAAGCGTAGAATTACGCATAATCTTCACTTTATCGGTAAGGTATTTATACAAGCGTTGATCCATCTTCATAAAGGCTAAAGTATCAATAGCTTCTAACATTTCTGATAATCGAATGTTATAGCTGTCAATTACAAAAGTTCGCCATGATTTGTATTTCACCAACCATTCTTCTAATTTTTCAATGGGGATAAAGATAATTTCAGAATCCATTTCAGCAATACCTCTTACTTTACTTTTTGAACTGTGTAAACCACAGCCAAAAGTAATGGTACAAGTGTCGCCACGTTCTAAAAAATACAATGCAATCTCGTCACCTTTATTATTTTCATGACTTATTTTAATAGCACCAGACAATATTAGAGGTATTTTATCAAATTTATCACCTAAGTCTAACAGTAGCTCATTTTCTCTTACTTTTTTATAAGTACCAACCTTCACAATCTCTTCAATTAAAGCCTCTTCAAAAACAACATTATAATATTCTTTAAGTTTTTCTCTAATCATTTTTGTGTTCTATTTTATAGGTTGGGGTCAAGGTAATTATTTTTTAGGAATATGTTCGTTAATATACGAAATTATCATTTGGGTTGCTCCTGTATTCTTAAGGATATAGTCGCTTGCTATTTGTCCTTTATTTTCTCGTTCAGAAGCCTGATTGAAAAGGCTATTTAGTTCAGTGTTTAGCTCAGAAACGTTATTTATGACTTTACAAGCCTTTAAATCAACCAAAGCAACTGCTTCATTGAATTTCTGATAATTAGGTCCAATAATAACAGGAACTCCAAAAGTTGCTGGTTCAAGAATGTTGTGAATTCCAGCACCGAAACCACCACCAACATAGGCAATATCACCATATTTATAAATTTGAGTTAGCATACCAATGGTGTCAATAATTAATACTTGATACTGTTCTAATTTGGCATCTTTTATTTCAGAAAATAAGATTGTTTTTTTTGAAATATCCTGCTTTAGTTTTTTAATGTTTTGTTGATGAATGTTGTGCGGGGCAATAATAAATTTTTGATATTCAATTGCTTCATTATTGATGTAATTTACCAATAATTCTTCATCTTTTTGCCAAGTACTTCCAGCAATTAACGTTGTTATTTTATCAGTAAATTGTGCTGCAAAATCGAAATCTATGTTTTGTTGTGTTACATCATAAACTCTATCAAAACGGGTATCTCCACTAAGCGTAGTATTTGTGAATCCGATTTTTTGCAATAATTTTTTTGAAGCATCATTTTGAACAAAGAAATGGTCAAAAGTATGGAGTGATTTTCGCATCCAACCACCATACCATTGAAAAAAAGATTGTTCCTTTCTGAAAATACCTGATACTAAGATTGTTTTTATCTCTTTCCGTTTTAATTCTCTTAATAAGTTTGGCCAAAATTCATATTTTACAAAAATTGCAATTTCAGGATGTACGAGTTCTAAAAATTTTCGAACATTCTTTTTAGTGTCTAATGGCAAGTAGCAAACTACATCTGAAAGAGCGTAATCTTTTCTTATTTCATAACCAGAAGGAGAGAAAAAAGTAACTAAAATTTTATGATTCGGATACTCTTTTTTGCATTTTTCTATAATTGGTCTCCCTTGTTCAAACTCACCCAATGAAGCACAGTGAAACCAAATGATTCTATCGGATGGTATAAAGTTTTTGCTTAAAGTGGTAAAAACAGACTTTCTTCCTTTTAAAAAAAGGTTAATTTTTTTATTGAAAATTGCAATAATTTTAAGGATAAAACCTGCAATGTATATCGCTATGTTATAAAAAAAATACATTAGAATGCTAAAATATAAATTTGTACCAATTTAACATCATAATGTCGTTTAATTGTATTGAATTAAACAGTTTCAATGCGGTATTATGATGTTAAGTTGGTATTGTAAGCACTAGAATTAAATATTTTGTATTTTTGTTCGTTAATTGTTATAAAATAATATTCTATGAAGCCAATTCAAATGGTTGACTTAAAGGGTCAATATGCAAAAATTAAAGATGATGTTAATACATCTATTCTAAATGTAATAGAAAACACTGCTTTTATTAATGGGCCTGAAGTAAAATCTTTCCAAAAAGAATTAGAAGAATATCTAGACGTAAAACATGTGATACCTTGTGCTAACGGTACAGATGCGTTGCAAATAGCCATGATGGCTTTAGGTTTAGAGCCAGGTAACGAAGTGATTACGGCCGATTTCACCTTTGCTGCAACCGTTGAAGTTATCGCTTTATTAAAGTTAACTCCTGTATTGGTTGATGTAGAAAAAGATACTTTTAATATTGATATTGAAGCTCTAAAAAGAGCGATTACTCCAAAAACAAAAGCAATTATTCCAGTACATTTATTCGGACAGTGTGCAAATATGGATGCTGTCTTAGAAGTTGCTAAAGCTCATAACTTATATGTTATTGAAGATACTGCTCAGGCAATTGGAGCCGATTATACCTTTGCCGATGGCACAACAAAAAAAGCTGGAACCATGGGTGATATTGGGACAACCTCCTTTCTTCCTTCAAAAAATTTAGGCTGCTAGGGAGATGGTGGAGCAATTTTCACCAATGATGATGATTTGGCTCATTCTTTACGAGGTATTATCAATCACGGAATGATTAATAAACGCTATTATCATGATATCGTTGGAGTGAATTCAAGATTGGACAGTATTCAAGCTGCTGTATTGAGAATAAAATTACCACATTTAGATGGCTATTGCAATGCAAGATTAAAAGTAGCGGAATATTATAACAATGCCTTTGCAAGTACTGATAAGTTGACAACACCAATTATAAGTTCATTTTCGACACACGTTTTTCATCAATATACGTTGGTGTTGAATGGTGTTGATAGAGAAGCTTTACAAAAGCACTTATCTGATAAAGATATTGCATCTGCTATTTATTATCCTGTACCCTTACACAATCAAAAAGCGTATGCTGATACACGATACAATGAAGCTGATTTTACCGTAACCAATGAGTTGTGTAAAACAGTGATGTCATTACCAATACATACCGAATTTGAAGAAGATCAATTACAATACATTACTGAAGCTGTTTTAAGCTTTGTGAATAGCTAGTTTATGAAAAAAATATTAGTAACAGGAGGCTTAGGTTTTATTGGTTCACATACCGTAGTTGAATTGCAAAATGAAGGTTATGAAGTTGTAATTATTGATAATTTATCCAATTCAACGATTGATGTATTAGATAAAATTACCTCCATTACAGGTAAGGAACCGCTCTATGAAAATCTAGATTTAAAAAATCAAGAATCCGTTCAAGAGTTTTTTAAAAAACACAATACCATTGCAGGAGTTATCCACTTTGCAGCATCAAAAGCTGTAGGAGAAAGTGTTGAAAAACCTTTAAAATATTATCATAATAATATTTCTACGCTCATTTATGTGTTGGAAGAAATGAGAGAAAATAGTGTTAAAAATTTTATTTTCAGTTCTTCGTGTACGGTTTATGGACAAGCAGATAGCATGCCTATTACAGAAGAAGCACCATTTAAAACGGCAGAATCCCCTTATGGGAAAACAAAACAAATGGGTGAAGATATTATTTCAGACACCTGTAAAGTTTCTGATTTAAATGCCATTGCCTTGCGATATTTCAATCCGATTGGAGCTCATGAAACCGCTAAAATAGGGGAGTTACCTATTGGTGTGCCTCAAAATTTGATTCCTTTTGTTACACAAACAGCTGCGGGCATTAGAGAAGAGCTTTCTGTTTTTGGTGGCGATTATCCTACTCCTGACGGAACTGCGGTACGTGATTATATTCACGTAGTTGATTTGGCAAAAGCACACACTGTTGCCATGAAAAGATTGTTAACGAGAGATAATAAATCGTCTTTTGAAGTGTTTAACATTGGTACAGGTAAAGGAAGTTCTGTGTTAGATGTGATTAAGGCTTTTGAAAATGCGACACAAACAACATTGAATTATAAAATAGTTGACCGTCGTGAAGGAGATATTGTTGAAGCTTACGCGGATACTTCTTTTGCTAAAAATGAACTAAAATGGGAAGCGAACATTAGTTTAGAGGATGCCTTGGCTTCTGCCTGGAAATGGCAACAAAAATTATAAAGATTAAAGTTTAATAAAAATTGCCGCTTTAGCGGACTTGAAAAATGAAAAACATACTAATTACTGGAGGAGCTGGATTTATAGGGTCACACGTTGTACGATTATTTGTAAACAAGTATCCCGATTACCATATCTATAATTTAGATGCATTGACGTATGCAGGTAATCTTGAAAATATTACTGATATTTCAAATGCATCTAATTATACTTTTATAAAAGGTGATATTAAAGATATTGAGTTTATAAATTCAATTTTTGACAAACACCAATTTGATGCGGTGATACATTTGGCTGCTGAAAGCCATGTAGATAGATCAATTACCAATCCTAATGATTTTATAGAAACTAATGTGTTGGGAACAGCGAACTTGCTTAATGCTTTTCGTGGTTTATGGCAAGATAATTATGATGGTAAATTGTTTTATCATGTTTCAACGGATGAAGTTTATGGTTCTTTAGGCAAAACAGGGTTGTTTACTGAAACCACTTCTTACGATCCGCAATCACCTTATGCAGCATCAAAAGCATCATCAGACCATATTGTGAGGTCTTTCGGAAACACGTATAACATGCCTTTTGTAATTAGCAATTGTTCAAATAATTATGGAGCCAATCAGTTTCCTGAAAAGCTGATTCCCTTATTTATTAATAATATAAAAACGAGTAAAAGTTTGCCTGTTTATGGCGATGGTCAATATACAAGAGATTGGCTTTTTGTCGAAGATCATGCGACAGCAATCGATCTTATTTTCCATAAAGGAAAAAATGAAGAAACCTATAATATTGGCGGATTTAACGAGTGGACTAATCTAGATTTAATTCACTTATTATGTAAGCAACTTGATGAGAAATTAGGGCAGGAAAAAGGGACTGCAGAAAAATTAATTACCTATGTAAAAGATAGAGCAGGGCATGACAGACGTTATGCTATTGATGCTACTAAATTGAGTAATGAATTGGGCTGGAAACCTTCGGTAACCTTTGAACAAGGTTTGTCAAAAACTATTGATTGGTATTTAGAAAATTCAACATGGATGGATAACATCACTTCAGGTTCTTATAAAGAATATTATAAAAAGATGTATGAATAGTTTCAATAACCTGTATTCTATGATATAAAACGTATGTAGTTTTAACAAATCAAACTCAGGTCAAATAATTTTAAAATTAAGCCGAGTTTCTACTCGCATTAATATTTCCAAACAGAGAACGCATTACAATTTTTTCATAAATTTTAATCTGTTCTTTATCTTTAGGCGTTTCTTTTTCTAGCTCTTGAAGTTTTTTAAGTGCATATTGCTGAATAGTTAACAATGGTAATACAATAGACTCTCTAATATCTATTGAAGCTTTTGCTGCAGGTTCATTTTCCATTAACACTTTATACCCAGTCAGCTTTAATAACAGACGTTTTGTGGTTTCATATTCGGTATGAATAATATCCCAAAAAGCACCAAATTCTTCATTTTCTGACATGTATTTTGTCAAATCAAAAAATGATTTTGATAGAGACATCATACTGTTTTCAATCAAAGTTTTAAAGAATTTTGAGTTTTGATATAAGGTAGCTACTTTATCAAATTGATTTTTGTCTTCATAATATTTTAAGGCTGTACCTACACCATAAAACCCTGGTACATTTTGTTTTAACATACTCCAAGAACCTACAAAAGGAATGGCTCTTAAATCTTCAAAAACTAAGGCCTCAGATTTTCCTCGTTTTGAAGGTCGGCTACCAATATTTGCCTTCGAATAGTATTTTAAGGTGCTCATTCGTTCTAAATACGGAACAAACATGTCATGACTTTTAAAATCTACATAGGCTTTATAACTTAAATCGGCCAATTTATCCATCACCTTTCTATCCGTTTTTGACATAGATACATTAGATTTTGCTCGATTATGAATTCCTGAACTTATTAATTGCTCTAAATTGTATCTAGAAGAATCTAAGGTTCCGAAATTTGAACTTATCGTTTGGCCTTGAATTGTTAATTGTACCTGTTTGTCTTCAACTGTTGGTCCTAAAGAAGAGTAAAATTGATGTGTTTTTCCTCCACCTCTAGCTGGTGGGCCTCCGCGACCATCAAAAAATATTGCAGTAATACCATATTTTCTTGACATTTCTGTTAGGCGTTCTTTGGCTTTAAAAATGGCCCAATTCGCCATTAAATAACCACCATCTTTGGTTCCATCAGAAAAACCAAGCATTATCAACTGTTTGCTATTTCGTTTCTTTAAGTGCTTACTGTACATTGGATCCGTATAGAGATCTTCCATCACCAAATGTGCATTTTCTAAATCGGTTATAGTTTCAAAAAGAGGACCAATATCAATAGTTAATTCATCATGAAAAGCAATTAATTTTAGCATGGCAAACAACTGCATTACATGCAATGTGGTTTGTGTATTACTAATGATATAACGATGTGCAGCACGCTCACCATTGGCATCTTGAATTTCTTTAACAATCCGTATGGTGTTTAATGCTTTAAGTGTGTCTTCATCTTTAAATAAGGACAAATCTACTTTCCCTTCTATTTTAGATAGGATTTTAACCTGTTCTTTTTCAGAAAGTTTAAGGTAATTTTTTGGAAATATTTTACTACCAGAAGCTAATAGTCCATTCACCATATCAGTAAATACAGCATGATGTGCTCTACTGTCTTGTCTAATATCTAAAATAGCAAAATGATAACCAAATAAATGTATTTTATTCAATAAACTATTGATATCTGATAGATATAATGATTGATGCTCTTTTATAAGAATCGCTTTTATTTCTTTAAGTTCAGTAACTAATTCTTCCAAACTAATACTGTGATTGGCTTGTTTATTAATACTACTTCGATATAATTTTTTTTCCAAATCAATCATCCGTTTTTCTACGCCTTTAAAAGTAAGCTTACGTTTTAAACGTCTAATATCTCTATAATAATTTTTAAGTATGGTTTGTTTAAGCCTTATAGCAACATTTTGTGTAATTTCTGGTGTAACAAATGGGTTTCCATCTCTATCGCCTCCAGGCCAAAAGCCAATATTAATAATTTCATTATTTATTTTTTTATTATCAAAAATATTCTGTTGAATATAGTCGAAAATTGTACCAAAAGAATCATAAAAAACATTCTCTAAATACCAGATTAGACTTACAGCCTCATCGTAAGGTGTTGGTTTTTTATGTTTGAAAAATGGTGTTTTACCTAACTGAGCTAATAAATTATTAATGGTTGGTAAATCACCTATTTTTATAGCTTCGGTTAAATCAGTTATAATCCCTAAAACACTACCAGGATAGAATTGTGTTGGGTGAGCTGTTAATACAATTCGTACTTTAAATTCTTCTAAATACGCTTGTAAAGTTTCTAATTTATTTTTAGCTACCGCATCTTCTTTAAGGCTTCTAAGTGTGCCTATTCCTTCCATATTATTTACCGTAGTAAAAGCGGCATCTTCAATAGCATCAAATAATACAACTTGCCTTTCAATGTATTGGATAAATCTAAAAATTAAATTTAACTGACTTTCATGCGAGCGTCTTGCTTGGTATTTTTTAAAAAAGGAAGCAACTATATCAGTAGGGTTTTCTCCGTTAGCAAAGCCTTTTTTACAAGTTTCTTGAAACAAAGGCAATAATACACCTGTTTTTGTAATGGTATTAAATGGTAACGTGGTGAAAATGCTATTGTAAATTCTAAACTTCGCTAACACATTTTGGTTAAATCGTTCTAATCTTGGTTGTATAGACATATTATTCGGACTTGTTTAAGTCCATAAAAGTACTAAAGCTTTAGCAGAAGTTAAGAGATTTACTAAAATTTTACAAATTATCTAATTTCGTGAAATTTTATTTGTCTCATTATTAAAAAAGAAGCTGCAAAAATCAATTATTGTAAGTCTTGGTTCTCTTTTGACTTTTTAGACTTCTCTTTATCACTTTTTTTAGGGGAAAGTTTATAGATTAAATATCCAAACCCTACCACAACATGTAGAATAACAATAGCCATAATAACGTAGTACCAAAAGTTTGAACTTAGCATAAGCTGAAGAGATTTATTACACAAAGTTAGCTATTCTTGATGAAATAAATTAGCTTACTTTTTCAGCACTTTACTTATATAAACTTCACCCGTTTCTTTATCCTGAATATGTAAGATTAAGAGTCCGTTATTTTGCTTTGAAAAATCAATAAAGGCTGTTGTTATTTCTCCAGAATCAACTAAAAATCCTGTAATGGTATATATTTTATAGGTAGCATTAGAAAATTGACTTGGCACGTTTACTATTCCTGTAGTTGGATTCGGATATACTTTTAAGGATGAATTACTCACATCACTTACACTTAATACGGCTCCATTTTCATAGGCTCCAATATCTGGTGCACTTCCAGAATAAGCCAAACCAACATCAATACCCGCATTTACAATATTAGCATTTACTCCATTGGCTTCGTAAAAAGGCACAGGTTTATTTCCTGAATTATTAATGTTTGGTGGTGCTAGTGTGTTGTTTGTAACCGTAGCATTTACAGTGGCTGATCCATCATCAAAATAAATATCCTTAGCATAATAATTATGTGTTATTTCTGTATTTTGAATTTGAGAACCCCCTTTTACAACTACTGCATTAGGAGCATTCATAAAAATATTATTCTTTATATACGTGTCTTTTACCAAACCGTTGGATTGGGTTACTATATGAACACCTGCATCTACACCATCAAAAACATTATTATAAATCTGTGTATTGGTATAGGTTTCATTGGGGCTAGGATTGATAAAAACACCAAAAGTATAATCGTTATGATGATTATAAAACACATTATGGTGAATTTGAATATTTGAAACATTCCAAGCTTCATTGGTGTTTGGTGCAGCTCCCCAAATTGCTACTCCAAATTTTCCATTTTCTACATAATTATTTCGCATTTCGGCATCGTATAAACCTAAGCCTAATTCTACACCTTCTTTCGGATTGTCAAGTTTATCAAAAACGATCCTATTATCATAAACAATCACACTATGACTTCCATTACCTTTATTTCCTTTAACCAAAGAAAACCAGTTATTTGATGTGTTATTATATATTTCACAATCATTAAAAAGATTCCATAATTCAATGGATATTTGAGAATGCCATATAGGGCTAGTTCCTGTTACATTAATGTTATTATTGTATAATTTTAATCCATTAAACCATCCTTTCTCCCAAAAAATGATACCACCTCCTCTTTCTTCATTAATCTTGTTATCATGTATGGCAGCATAATCAAGACCGCCAATACTCAAGCAAGAAGTACTCCAATCGTTTGGGTTTTCGCCATTTTCTAATCTACCACAATGTTGTATGGTGTTGTTGTTTACTTCAACTCCACTAATATAAGCGGAAGGAGGCGTAGTTTTTGTAACGCCGTCTACAGCATAGATTTGTAAGCCAAAACGATTGATATTTTGAATAACCATTTTATGGATTTGTACATTGTTCCTTCCTTTAAATTGCATACCATGCGTTAAGGTTCTGTTATTCCCATCCAACGTAAATCCACTAATATTATGATTGCCATCAGTTACAGGAAATGACGACGCGATGAGATACCAGTAATTGTCCGTTGAAACATTTGAAGTAATTTTTACCACATCACTACCTGCACCTTCTATATGTACACCAATAGCAAGAATACATTGATTATTATCTGTGTAGTTTCCAGGATTTATATGAATGACATCTCCAGACGTTGTTACTTGACTACAAGCGTACGACAAACTTGCCCAAGGATTATTTGTGCTACCATCTCCCGTACTATCACTACCATTGACAGAAACATAAAAAGTAGTAGCATAAATTTGTGAAAATGCCATAAGTAATATGGCAAAGAAAAGTAAGGTTCTATTTTTCATAATAAATTGTTTTAGACAAGTAGTTTTTTTACAAAACTCATGTTTTAAAGTCCTTTTAGTTTGAATGAAAAATGATGAAGGGAAAAGCACAAACCTCAACATCATTACATAAAAGCTAGTTTTTGTTACAAGCTGAAATTTAACAAGCAATTGGGTTTTGCAATGAGTAACAACAACCTGATTGAGGCGTTGTTAGCTTTGACTAAGATATGAAAAATAATTTAAAATAGATATGCAACATAAAAAAAGACCATCCTCACAGATGGTCTTCCACTTTTTCTTTTGCTTAGCTATTTTTATTTCCAAGCATTAATAACTCATTAACGATTATTTCGGTGATATATTTCTTTTCACCAGCTTTATCTTCATAAGATCTTGAAGTCAATTTACCTTCAATGGCAACCTCATTACCTTTCACTAAATACTTCTCTACAATTTCTGCAGTTTTGTTCCATGCAATAACATTATGCCATTGGGTATCTGTAATTTTTTCTCCCTTAGCATTCTTGTAACTTTCATTTGTTGCAATTGAAAATTTTGCTAATTTTTTACCAGAATCTAAGGTGATAATTTCTGGATTTTTTCCTAAGTTTCCGATCAACTGTACTTTGTTTCTAAGTGCGTTCATAATTTTAATTTTAATGTCCTGAATTTATTTCAAGACTGGTTAAACAGTTAAGACATACCCTGAACTCGTTTCAAGGTCTTTTAATATTTGTGAAATCCTTTTTTTAATTTCAACACTGCAAACCTACAATCACATTCAAATTTTAGCTGGTTATTAAACAGTTACTTTCGTTTGTAAATGAATGTAGTCGTTTGTAAACGGATAATATTTATTTTAAAACACTATATATAAAGTGATTAAAACAATTGTGCTATTTACAAACCTATCCTAAATAGTTGTGATTTTTACTTGTTTTAAGTATCGAATACAGGATGAATTTCAATATTTTTATTAGAATCAGTAAATTTTCACTAAATTTGGAAGAGTGTCTTTTCTCAAAAAGATAAAAAAAGGGTTCATTTCTTTTTAGGAAAACAGGAAAAATAATTGTTAGAATCCTCTAAAATAATAGCTATGAAATCTTCTTTTCTTCTTTCTTTCTTGTTTATAGTGTTTTTGTTTGCCTGCGATAAAAATGATGATTC
>CAYRZY010000028.1:16607-18377 GCA_964428855.1 uncultured Flavobacteriaceae bacterium | reverse complement strand
ATTATTTAATAAAAAAAAACGATACTTAACTAGGCATATCTGGTAATTTCCATCCATCTCTATAGTTATGTTTAATTAGTTCTTCTGCAAAGGCATTAGCACTAACTGGCTCCGTCCACTCTTTTTCAAATTTAGGGTGACCATCATCCATTTTAAAATTATCTTTTGCGATAATTTTAATTTCTTCGTTATCATTAATATTGGTAAACTTCATGCTTTTACCATCCCACATTAATTTTTTATTTAATGTTTGAAGTCGTACAGCAAGAACTCCCATTACAACCATTTCGTTAAAAGGGCCTGCTTCACTAAATGGAGAAGCTGTTTCAATTCTATTATTAGAATTTTCTTTCGAAGCTCTTACCCAATCTTGTTCATGAGAAGTTTCAATACGTCTTCTAAATTTAGGGGCATTAGGGACTCTTCCTGATAATAACCAAGGATCCATACCATAGCATCCACAAATCAATTTATCTTTTGTACCATGAAATATTACACCACCACCAGCATTATTCATATTTTTTCCATCTGGCCAACCTTGAGGTTTGTCAGGTTGCAAACCTCCATCGTACCAAATTACTTCAACTTCAGGTAAATTCATTTTAGTAGTTGACTCACGTTTTGGAAAAACTAATGAAACTTTTTGTGCATTTGGTGCAGAGTCGGCTAGTAATAGCGTAGAGCTTCCTTGAGCTGAGGTAGGATATCCCAATTCAAGTCCTACAAAAACAGGGTGCAATATATGACAGGCCATATCGCCCAATGCTCCTGTACCAAAATCCCACCATCCACGCCAATTCCAAGGTGTGTATATTTCATTATAAGGTCTGTTTTTTGCAGGGCCAATAAATAAATCCCAATCTAAAGTACTGGGTGCGGTCATTGCATCTGGTGTAGGACTACCTTGAGGCCAAATAGGCCTGTCTGTAAATGCTTCTACTTTAGTAACTTCTCCTATTTCATTGTTTGCTAACCATTCAGCAACTAAATTAACACCTTCACCAGATGCCCCTTGGTTACCCATTGAAGTAGCTACTTTATGCTTTTCAGTAAGGTTTGTTAAAAGTCTAGATTCGTAAACTGTATGTGTTAAAGGCTTTTGAAGGTATACATGCTTGCCCATAGCTATAGCTTGGGCTGCAATAATGGCATGTGTATGATCTGCAGTAGCTATCACTACAGCGTCAATAGATTTACCCATTTCAGAATACATTTTTCTAAAATCTTTGTATTTGTTTGCTTTTGGGTAATGTTTAAAAACGCGATCTGAATATTTCCAATCTACATCACATAAACCAACAATATTTTCAGTTTCCATTTGTTTGAGATTAGCAAACCCCATACCACCAACACCTACTCCAACAATACTTAATTTATCGCTAGGAGCTTTATGTCCTAAACCACTAACAGCACAAGACGGTATAATAGCAAAACCAGCTGTAGCCGCTAAAGTTTTACCTACAAAACCTCTTCGAGATATTGTTTTTCCATTTTTGTTTTTGCTCAAAATGTTATCGTTTAATATAAAAATGACTGCTTTCAACAAAAATAAAGCTATCTATTATATTTAGAATGTGTAATATTCTTTAATATGCATTAAATATTGACTCTTTCTTTAAATTTTAAGATATAAATTTGTGGCATATCAGACCGATATGTCCAACCTCTAAAATATTATAAAAACACTTCAATTATAAATATGCCCAAACCCAATTCAAAAGTAAGCCAATCTAATAATCTGAGCCAATATGTAAATCCGTTTTTGGGAAC
>CAYRZY010000028.1:2274-16507 GCA_964428855.1 uncultured Flavobacteriaceae bacterium | reverse complement strand
ACGAGTCTGCTTCGCCAGGATATTATTCGGTATTATTGAAAGATTATGATGTAAATGTAGAGTTAACCACAACCAAAAGAGCGGGGTTTCATCGCTATACTTTTCCTAAAACAAATTCTGCCCGAATTATTTTAGATATTGGACATCAATTAGGCCCGAGATCAAAAGATTATATTTCGAGCTTAAAAATTATCGGCAATAATAGTATTGAAGGCGTAAAAGATACTGGCTTAGGTAAGGTCTATTTTGTAGTAGAATTCAGCAAACCATTTTTATATTATGGCACTTTTGATGCTGGTTATAATACACCTGAAACCGGCGATGGTATTTTTCCGTACAAACATGCCGAAAAAGGGGATAAAATAGGTGCTTTTGCTCAATTTAACACAGCTGAAAATGAACAGATATTAGTAAAAGTAGGCATCTCTTATACAAGTCTTGAAGGTGCTAAAAAAAACCTACATACAGAAATTTCACATTGGGATTTTGATATGATAAAAGATGATGCTAAGGCACTATGGAATAATGAATTATCAAGGATAAAAATTAAGCCTACATCAGAAGAACAATATGAAATATTTTATTCTGCACTCTACCATTCCCTTTTGGCTCAATATATTTCTCAAGATATAGATGGCTCGTATTATGGGCTTGATGGAAAAGTTCATACAGCTAAAGACTATGATTTTTACGGATCTTTTTCTTGTTGGGATAGCTATCGTACACAACATCCATTGCTCACCATTATAGCTCCAGAGCATGTGAACAATTATATCAAATCAATCCAAGCAAAAACAAAGAATTTCGGTTGGTTACCAGGTCAGCATTTTATTAATGTAGATGGAGAAGCTATGACTGGAGATCATCTAATACCCATTATTGTGGATGCTTACCTCAAAGGATATAGAGATTTTGATATAGCCTTTTTGTATGATGCAATGCGAAAAAAAGCATTAGAACATCCAAAGTCACCAATACCTGATTATGCTGGTCGATTAGGTTTAGATGATTTTAAAAAACTAGGTTATATACCTATTGACAAGGTGTCACAGGCAACTTCGAACACCCTTGAATTAGCGTATGATGACTGGTGTATTGCTCAATTGGCTAAAGAATTAGGTAAAGAAGAAGATTATAAATTGTTTACAAAGAGAGCACATAACTATCAAAATGTATGGGACAATAAAACACAGTTTATGCTTCCAAGAAAAGAGGATGGAACATTTTTACCCGAAATTGGAGATAATGAGCAAAGTATTGTGAAAAATGGTGATCATAGTTATTATAAATACTTTGACCCTTTATTCGTAGGAAGACGACCTAACAGGCATTATGTAGAATCAAATGCTTGGCAGTATGTTTGGGCAGTTCAGCATGATTTTCAAGGATTGATAAATTTATTTGAAAGCAATGAAAATTTCACGAACAAACTAGATGAATTTTTTGAAATGAACCCTATCAATAATGGTCCAAAGTATATTGGTACCGTTGGAACACTTGGCCAACATATACAGGGAAATCAACCTACCCATCATGTTCCTTATTTATACAACTATGCAGGTCAGCCATGGAAAACTCAGCGGATAGTGCGTCAATTAACAGAAGAATTATATAGAATTGGACCGGGAGGTATCTGCGGAAATGAAGATATGGGATCTCTTTCCTCTTGGTATATTTTAAGTGCTATGGGCATCTACCCTGTATCTCCTGGTTGTGATATCTATGCTATTGGAAGCCCTGCTTTGGCAGAAGCAAGCATTCAATTAACTGATGAAAAGAGTTTTACATTCAAGGCAGAAAATAATTCTAAGGAAAATAAATATATACAATCTGCTACCCTAAACGGAAAACCATTTTCAAGAACATGGATTGCCCATGAAGAAATAATGAAAGGGGGAACTCTTGTTTTTAAAATGGGTGCTACTCCAAATAAACAATGGGGAGTTGATAGTGTACCACCATCCATGACCGTTGATTAATACCAATACTCTTTAATTAATCAATTGGGGTTCCATCCTGTGTCCATACCGTTAAATTGGTTAGGTCTTTCTTTTTATCTTTCTTAAAGAAAAGGATTGCAGAAAGTATGGCAGTAACAAATAAAATAATATGCCCAAATAAACCAACATAGTATAAATCAAACGGAACAGAAAGAGCATCTGACATTACTCCATACTTTGAAAGTACAACCCAAAGTGAGAATAAAAAAGTGATACCAATACCTACCCAAGCTGCTTTTGCATTTCCTTTTTTGGTTATAAACCCTAACATATACAAGCCGAAAATGCCGCCACTAGTTAGTGAAACTAGAATGGTTGCGGAATCCTGAATCGTTTTAGTGTCTGCATAAATCAAAACAAGTGCTCCTAGTACCATAAATACAGACGCAATGCCCGCAATCAACCAAGCAGCACGCAGATAATGTTTATCTTCTTTATCTTTGGCTAAATGACGACGATAAATGTCGTTTACAGAAACGGTAGATATCGCGTTAATACTAGAATCTAATGATGACATGGCTGCCGCAAGTGCTGATGAAATGACAATACCCGCAACGCCAGGCGGCATATAATTCATAATAAAGAAAGGCATGATCTGTTCAGCTTTTCTTGTGCCATCAAGCATTTCAGCAGCCTCAACAGCATAATTTACTTGAAAAAACGCATACAGTGCCGTACCCAAAAACATATAAAATCCCCATATAGGAAGATTCAATATTGCAATAGTCCATAATCCTTTTCGGGCTTCTTTTATATTTTTTGCTGCTGCATATCTTTGTACAACATTTTGGTTAGTACCATATTCTTGTAACCACATTAACAGCCCCATAACTAACATCATGGAAGCCGTTTTTTCAGAAAAAGAAAAACTCCAACTTACCGGATTCAATTGCCCATTAGTAACCTCGGCAAATGCAAACTTATTATCGCCCAATCCAATTTCAATTATTTGGCTCAATCCGCCAGGCATTGCATTAACAATAATCACTAAGACAACAACCCCTCCAAGAACAAGAACGATGGTTTGGATTACATCCGTCCATATCACCGCATCAATTCCACCAACAATGGTATAAAACCCAACTAAAACACCTGCAAGTAATACACTCATAACCTGACTTAGTCCTGTTATTTCATGTACCAATAAAGAAACTAAAAAAAGTACAATAGCAACTCGAACCAACTGTCCTATAACAAATGTAACTGCTCCATAGACTCTCACAGATGGACCAAACCGGTCTTCCAAATATTCATAAGCCGAAATAATCTTAGTTCTACGATAAAAGGGTAAAAATAGATAAGCGGCAATCAAAATGCCAAAGGGCAGCATCAAATTCGGTAAAAAACGAAGCCAAGCTGTTTTAAAGGCATCAGCCGGAAAGGCTAAAAATGTAATTGAACTAATTGAAGTACCAATCATACTGAGACCTATCACCCATCCAGAATAAGAACGACCTCCAACAAAATATGCTTCAGTATCTGTATTTTTACGAGAAAAATAAATTCCCATGCCTACAAGTGCTAGCATGTATAAGATAATTGTTGTAATATCTAACCAGTGTAAACTCATAATTTATTATATTCTTAAATATACAGGGAAAAGAAAATAGTAGTTTTTATTTTACACCTCAAATACTTACTTCAACGAATATAAGCTCAATCTTTCATTGTTCAACTCAACTATTTTACTAATGATACATTACTTTTTACCTTTCTACTAACTCCAATTCACCTTCTTTTGGCTTATACCCATTTATAGCATAATATATTATAAATGTATAACAAGCTAAAGGTAAAATATATGACATATGAATGCCTACTGCTGGAGAATCTGCTAAAATACCTTGTAATAGAGGAAAAATAGCCCCTCCAACCGGGGCCATTACCAAGATACCAGAAGCTTTATTCGTATATTTTCCGAGCCCACGAATTGATAAATCAAATATATTTGACCACATAATGGAATTAAGCAAACCAACAGAAAGCATTGCCCACATAGCAACATACCCTGTAGTCAAAATAGTAGTAGCCAATAACAGAACTGATGCCATTGCCGCAATTAAAAGCACTTTTTGCGCACTTATTTTTTGAAGAATAGCAGAGCCTAAAAATCTACCTATCATCAAGCCTGCCCAATATAATGGAATATAGGTGGCTGCTTTTTTCTCTTCAAAACCAGCAATATAAGGCTCACCTAAAAAATTAACAATAAAACTACCTATAGCTACTTCTGCACCAACATATAAGGTTAAAGCGATGACTCCTAATCGCAGTTGTCTAAATTTCAATACATTTCCTTTTACTTTTTCGCTGGTTTTTTTTACGATTTCAGGTAATTTTGCAAAAGCCATTGCCCCAGCTACTAAAAAGGTAAACAAAGCTAAACCAATATAGGGCTTTTCTACCGCTGCCGCTGCTGCCGCTGGCGAACCATAAGAACCCAAAATAAAGTAACCACCAATTAATGGTGCTAATGTAGTTGCCAAAGAATTAACCCCTTGAGCAAGATTAAGCCGGCTAGAGGCTGTTTTTTCTGGCCCTAATGCCAAAATATATGGGTTAGCAACTACCTGCAGAATCACACTACCAGTTGCCATTACAAATAAACCGAATAAAAAAAGTGGATAAGATAATATCCAAGAAGCAGGTAAAAATAAAAGACAACCTAAACCAGTAATAATCAAGCCTATCACAATTCCTTTTTTATGTCCAATTTTCTCAATTAAAATACTTGCAGGAATTGCCATGGTAAAATACGCGCCAAAAAAACAAAATTGAATGAGCATGGTTTGAGTATAATTCATATCAAACAAACCCTTAAAATGCGGAATTAAGATATCGTTCAAAGAAGCAATTGCTCCCCATACAAAAAATAGAGAGGTCATTAAAGCAAAAGCTCCTTTATATTTGCTCATTTTTTGCAGAGAGTCAGTTTTAATTTCTGTTTCGGTTGTAATAGGGTTCATAGATCACAGGTTTTAGTTTAGGTTATTTAGTTGAAGTATAAATATTTGTTCAAACTCTTTTTTGGCTTTTCCATCAATGATTAATTTAAAATTTTTGTCACTTACTTTCACATTATAAGCTAACATATCACCTAATGGAGAAACCACTAAATTATTTCTAATTAAATCATTGGGGGTGAGTAAAACAATTTTATCCTTAGCTATGTTACAGGCATATATTTTCCCATTACTTATAGAAAATATCCAATTATCAGAAGGATGCCAACGAATATTGGCAGCATCTGATTTAAAGTATGTGATTTGTTTTGGTTTCTTCTTTGGGTTATCACTCAAATCGGATCCATCTGTATGAATTACAAACACTTGTTTAATTCCATTTTTATCTTTTGATAAATACGCAATTTTCTTTCCATTGTACGAACCTCTTACAATGCCTTCATCAGACTTACTATGTGTAAGCCTTCTAATTTTTATTCCTTTTGGAGGATTAGGATATGTATTTTTATCTCCTGAATAGGCTGTAGTGATATCAACATCTTCAGGAATTTCAGCCACAAAAAGAGAGGTTTCATAATCCACTCTGTTTTCTGCTCTTACCTTTCCAATAAAAGCACGGACATTTCCTTTTTCACCAACCCAAGAATCACTATATGCTTTTTCAATTTCACCCGGTTTTGAAGCTCCTTTTTTAGCAGGTTTCAATAATACCGTGAAGTAATGTGTATAACCATCAGGAACGTTCTCATTCTCTTCTAAATAACCAATAGTTCTGTCATAATCTTGTTGAATAAAATCATCATAGGTAAATCCTATTCGTTTACCGTTTTTTGAATACTCATGTCGGTGTGTTCCACCTCTTTGTGCTCCAGGCGTTGTTGGTGAATTTGTTACATCTCTTAGGTCTATTTTGGTAAGTTTTCCTTTACCATTACCATCAACTACGACTCCATTTCTATTTCTTATATTGTAAGATCCTCTTTTAACTACTTCATTAAGGTTTGGTCCATGAATAAAAATTACTTTGTTTTCAGTGGGGTGATAAGATACTGCCGCCACTCCAGGTGCACCATTTTCACCAGTAACAGATTCGGGGTTCCAAAGAACTACTTCTTTACCAGTCGCTATTTCTACTTTTTCTATAGATTTAGAATTGGCGAGATTATTATTATAGATCATTCCTCTAGTATCGTAACATAAAAATTTACCATCTGGCGAAAAATTATCATTATTATCTAAGGCATGTGTTTTAGACTCAAAAGTTATCTGTTTTTCATTCATTAAAGCAGTATTATCTTTTATATCGCTCCTTTCTTCTTTGCAACTTATAAAAAAGAAAAAAGGGGTAAAAAACAGGTAGGTTATCCATTTATATTTTATAATATATACCTTCATATATTTAAAAAAATATTTCTTCCGCCATTATACAAAGTGCATGATAAATTGGTAGATGAAACTCTTGAATATCTGGAGTACAGGTAGATGGTACGCATATTGCCACATCGGCATAGGCTTTCATCTTACCACCTGTCTCACCAGTAAGTGTAATCACTTTCATGCCTTTTGCTTTGGCAACGATACAAGCATCAACAACATTCTGAGAGTTTCCTGAAGTGCTAATTCCTAATAAAACATCTATTTTTCTACCATAACCCATAACTTGCTGGGCAAAAATAAAATCGCCTCCAATATCATTGGAAACAGCCGTAATTAAAGCTGCATGAGCTGTTAAAGATATCGCTGCCAATCCTTTTTCCAGCTTCATTGCCATTAACGAACCTCGTTGTTCATCAACAGCTTTTAGGTTTTCTTTAAAATCAGCATCTAGGGGTCTTTTTTTTGAAAAACTCTTCATCAGTTCACCTACGATATGATCACTATCGGCACAACTGCCGCCATTACCACAGATTAATAATTGACCTGATTCTTTATAAGATTCAATAATGATATTACCCGCATCACGTATTTGATTTTTACAAACTTCAAGTTGTGGGTAGCGTTCAATTAATTTATCTAGTATTGGTTCTGTACTCATAAGTAGCTTTTATTTATCACATTGATGTATCAACATCTACAATCAAATATATTTTATACTTCTTAAATCTTTACTATATCATAATTATCATCATTTCATAATGTTTAAAAATTATAGAATGACACCTCGTTTAGATCTCCTCCAAGTTGAAATACATTTTTTTAGTATTTGCAAAACCAGTTACTTTTTTATTTAAAAATAATCTTCATTAATTCTTCTTTCTGAGAAAAATCAGCTATCAATAGTTGTGATCCTGCTTTAATCAATCGCGTTCTTTTTGATGCATTCAAACCATATCTTCTTACCTCATCACTGGCAATACCAATTGCTATTCCTCCTGCTTTTCTACATTCCTTAATTTCTACAGGGCCGTCGCCAAGCACCATTAGTTCATTTCCTTTTAATTGATTTTCTTTAATAATTCTTTCAATGACCATTTTTTTAGAATACTTGGTAATATCACCAACAGAACCATAAATACCGCCATCAAATAAATCGGCATAACCCAATGATTTTGCTTCATTAATTACATCTGCTTCATCTGTACCAGAGGCAAGATAGATTTTTACGCCCTTTTCTTTCAAAGCAATAATAAAGTCAACAGCTCCTTTTAGCGTAAAATCAGAAACAGACAATTGCCCACTTTCTAATTTGGCAATTCTTTTGTTGACCATTTCCATCAAGGCATCATTGTAAATTTCTTTGTATCCAAATTTATCTAAGATTTTATCTTTAGGAACAAATCCAGAATCTTCTACCATTTGCACCAAACCGACCATTTGCACAATGGTTTGTATGCCTGTAGTTTGATCTATAAATGCTAAGCATTGTTTTTTTACCTCTTCAAAAACCGATGTGTTTGCCGTATCAAATTGCTCGCCTAGAATGGCTTTAATCATTACGGGTTCCATGATATGTTCCCAACCTTCTCTTTGTGTGCTTATAGTACCATCGTGATCAAAAACAGCATGTTTTATAGATCCGAATTTTGAAAGTAAATCTTGATTGCAAATTTCAATTTCTGTATTAGGGTGATAGGTAGCTAAGCGGATATCATCAGCCAATTCAGGATTATAATTATAATCTACATCACTACTAATTTCTAAAATTTCTTCAGCAGAAGCTGTTCCTGTAGTCTGTATTTTTTGAACCGTAACTGCTGATGCATAATTGGCAAAAAAGGCTGCTTCTGTGGGAGTAAACCCTGCTGCTAAACAAGCCGTAAGAGCAGAAATAAAAGTATCTCCTGCTCCAACAATATCTAATTTAGAACTTAATAAAATACCTGGTATTTCTGTAGCACCATCTTTGTCAAAACAAACCACTCCCCTTGCTCCACAGGTTGCAAAAATGGGTTTTTGATATTTTTGAAAAAGAACCTTTCCGTATTCTTTTATAGTACTATTAGAAATATAGTCAGTAGGTTTTGCATTTATGCCATTTAAAACAGCTAATTCTATTTCATTAGATTTTCTATAGACATAATCTAGTTTGTCACTATAATCTCTAGTGTCTATAACTACAATTTTATTCTTAAATTCTTTAAACAGGGTATTTGCTTGATCAATAAATGATTGATTTGTTATACTACCAACTACCTGTTGATTAAAAATTAAAGCATCGTAATTTTCTAAAGCAAAACGAATGTGCATCAAAATTTCTTTATCAGTTGCTTTGCTACGCTGATTAAACAAACCAAAATCTATTCTAGGTTCTTCTTGTTCACCATAATATTTTTTGAGGTAGGTATAGGTATCGAAATCTTGCTCTTGAAGAATTAACCCCGTTGTATCTGCACCTAAATTTGATAGCAATGAAGTTAATTCTCTACCATGAATATCATTACCTATAGCGCCAATAACTTTTATTGCTTTAGGTTTTAGGGCTGCTAAATTGGCTACCACATTGCCTGCACCACCAGGTGAATAGCGTTGCTTAGAAATAGCCTCAGCTTTTAATCCTGTTTCAACTGAAACTTCAGAGCCTTCAGCATTCATTGTCCAATAGGCATCTAGACAGAAATCACCATAAACGGCTATTTTTACATCCTTAATTTTTGCCGAAATACCTTTTATGCTGTCTTGTGTCATAGCAATTCTATTAATTTTTTATACAATGTAGGGAAGGTATTTATCTGATTACCACCTATATAATACCCTTTTCCATTATATGCATCTGGGACTCTGGTTACAATACTTTTTTGATCACGATAATAATACCCAACTCGATCTTCTTTGGTGAAATCTTCAGGGTTATAGGTTCTTAAATCAAAATTTGCCGTGATTATTTTATCTGGTACGTTCCCAACATTACCAGCCATAGAAGCTGCTTTTAAGAAAACTTCTGGTCCGGTAACTGCAGACCCAACATTTAAAATAACACCGCCTTGTTGAAGATTGGCAATTTGTTGTGTATAGATCAAAAAGTCTCTACCTGAACAACCACCTTTAGCTCTACCATCAAAATATGGGTGTTGGTCAATTACATCAGTACCAATACCTGCATGTACCGTAAAAGGCACATCATTTTGATAACAGATTTCTTGTACCGATAGTTCAGGAAACTTAAATTGCATTGCGCCTTTTTTTAACTGAAGAACTTGCTCTACTTCATTTCTAAAACTGGCATCAGCAATCATTTTACCAATTGCTTCGCCATAACCTAATTCATGGCGGTCGCCAACAGTTAAAGCGGCATTGATATAGTTAAACTCATATGCCATTCCGAATTCTCCTTTTTCCAATGCTTGAGGTACATATTCGCTAGTTTCACCGAATAGACCCAATTCAAAATCGTGAATAGATGTAGAACCATTACCCGCAACTAGCGTAAATACTTTTCTTTTAACTAAATCGCCAAGTAGTAAACTGAGTCCGTTTTTTATCAAATGACCCCCAGTAAAGAAAACAACAGGGTTGTTTTTTTCTCTAGCATTGATCATATCTTTTGCCAAGTTTTCTATTCTATCTTCCATTTCTTTCGAAATGGTAATTTCTAAAGACTTGATTTTTTCAGGAAAATTCAAATCTTTAAACTTGACTTTATTATTTCGTCCTGCTACAGGATATGTTTTAATTTGCTGCGGGTCAAAAGCTTTATATTTACCTTTATATTTCATAGGTTTTGATTAAAATAATTTCACGGGGCTACCAGTTAAGAAGATAATATACCTCAACTTCTGTTTCTGTATTCAATTTTATAGTAAGACCAATTACCACTGGCTATTTGTTGAAAAACAATTGTTTTATTCTTTTTTTTTGAAAAACAAGGATTGCCAAAACAATAAAAGGCATTATATACAAAGGGTGGCTAAGCCAACTAGCTGGGTTTGAAATAATTTCTGCTGTAACGTGTTCATGACCAGAATGAGCGTTACTTAACATTGGGCTTATTATTGCTAATACTAAAACAACATTTTTCATAATTCTATATTTATAAGGTTAATAATCTCTTTTTGTAATTGATATATTGGTTGATTGATCTCTTTACTGATTCTTTTTAGATCATCATATTCGATTTTTGCTTTTTTTCTACCAGCTGGAGTTGTGACAATTTTAACCCTAACTTTTCCATATGGCGTTTTAAACTCTTTGATTTCTCGAGCTAATTTATTTCCTTGTACGGGATATGACCGTATACCAATTGTAGAAGTATTTTCAAAAATATAATTCGATAATTGCTCTATATGTTTAGCAGGTACTGAACATGATAGTAAAATACCTTGTCTTCCTTTTTTCATTTGAATAGCACATGTGAAAAAATCATTGGCTCCATGTTCAAATAATCCGTTGTGAAAATCAACCCCTAAAAACTCATTTGACATATCATCAATATTGGTTTCTAATACATATGTTCCTTTCAGAGAATCTGACTCCTCACAAATAGATAATCTCAATACATTAGGGGCTACAAAATCTTTTGTGCCAGGACCATAAGCAGTTTTTGTTTTTGTTAAAACAGGAACATCAAAAACAGGCTTTAAATATTTTAATATAGCCGCACCAGTAGGTGTAGTTCGTTCTCCTTTTTCGTCACCGGCATAGCTTGGAATTCCTGTTAAAATATCAGCTGTGGCAGGGGCTGGAACTGGCAATTTACCATGTTGCGTATTTACAAAACCGAAACCTGTACAAACTGCTGTAGCATAGGTTTTTTTTATTTTTAACTGATCGATTAATACCGCACAGCCTACAATATCTATAATAGAATCTACGGCACTAATTTCATGAAAATGAATACTTTCAAGCGGCATATCATGAATTTTACTCTCTGATTTACTAATAATCAAAAAAATGTCTTTTGCAATCTGCTTTGCATCATCAGTAATAGAAGCTTTATCAATAATTTTTATAATATCACTTAAATGCCGATGCACATGATGGTGGTGATCTTCAGAATGGCTGTGCTCATTCTCATGTAGATGTGTATTCAAATCGATTACCTGAATATGTTTACAGACAATACCATTTTTATTGACTTCTGAAATCTGAATTTGACCATCAGGTAAACCAAATAATTCAGGAAAATTTTCAAGATCGTCATAGGCATCTGCCAGGTTTGCTAATGCTCCTAAAAACATATCACCAGACAATCCCGAAAAAGCTTCTATCAATAATGTTTTCATATTAATTAGTTGGGAGTTCCATTAGTTTAATAATTATTTTTGCAATATCTGTATTATCTATAGTTGCTTTAAAAAATTCTTGTCCAGCTCCAATAACTTTAACCGGTACTCTTGTTGCTGTATGCCCATCAGTTCCCCATGTAATTCCGGCTTTATCACCAAGTATGGTTGTCACTCTTAAAGCAAGTGATTTTTCGACAGAATGCTCTAAATAATCACGATCAGGATCTACTTCTCTTCGTTCGATAAATTCATTTGCATAAGCATTATATAACCATTTTTTTTCTGCTTTGGTCAACTCTAGTCCTTTTGATACATTTCCTAATCCAAAATTTGTTTGAATCAACCCTAAAACTTCTTCAAAAGACACTTTTTGTTTTTCTTCTTTTAAATTCGTTAATTTTCTTTCAAACTCCTGAACTGATATTTTTTGATTTTGAAATAAACCCAAATTAAATCTATTATTTGAATTATTTCCTAAAGATAATCCTCCTGTTTCATGATCGGCAGTAACAATTATTAGTGTTTCATCTTTGTGAGTATTATAGAATTTTATAGCTTCTTTAATGGCGTCATCAAAAGCAATTGTTTCATGAATGGAAGAAGCCAGATCATTAGAATGTAAAGCCCAATCTATTTTACCTCCTTCAATCATCATGAAAAAACCTTTATCATTATCTAAAAGTTCTATTCCTTTTTTAGTGAAATACGAAAGAGGAATACTTTCTGATTTTTTATCAATTTCCCAGTAATATTCCCTACCAGAATAAGTTCCTGGGTTTACAGCAACAATTTTAGTATCTCCTTTTTTGAGGTTTTTTATTTCTTTTGCTGCCGTTAGGTATCTGTATCCACATTTATCCAACTTATTGATTGTACTATTTTTATCACTTCTTAATCCTAATTCTTTTAATCCGCCTCCAGCAAAATAATCAAAATTACTCACAGGAAGTTGCAGTCCAATTTCATAATAATCATCCCGGCTTTTTTGATGTGCATAAAAACTGGATGGTGTTGCATGATCTATAGATACAGTTGATAAAATACCAATTTTATAACCGGCAACTTTGGCTTTTTCGGCTAAGGTTGTATAATTAACTGTTAAGGTAGTATCCATACTTATAACATCATTATTTGTTTTATATCCGGTTGCTATGGCTGTAGCTGATGCTGCAGAATCTGTAATCAAACTGCTTGTTGAATAAGTTGTCATAAATGACTGTACAGGAAACTGACTAAAACTTAAGGGTACATATCCTGCATGCCCATTTAAAGAAGCCTTGTACATCTCTGTTGCATAAATAGAGTTATCTCCCATACCATCTCCTATAAATAAAAAAACATATTTTGCTGTTTGCTGAGCATAACTAAAATATACTGCAAACAATAAAAAAGCAATAATTAGATTATTTGTTTTTTTCATATTGTAATTGTTTAATTATTTATCAAATTCAATATTCTTAATGCAGACATTGCTGCTCCATAACCATTGTTGATATTTACTACACTTATCCCATTGGCACAACTAGAAAGCATCGCGTTTAATGCCACATGTCCCCCTTTTGCAACTCCATAACCGACATCTGTTGGTACTGCTATTATAGGTTGAGGTAATAATCCTCCTACTGCAGTTGGCAATGCACCTTCAAAGCCAGCAATTACAATTAATATTTTATATAGCTTTAACTCTTCTACTTTATTTAATAATCTATGTATTCCTGCAACACCAACATCATTTATTTTAATAGCATTAATACCCATATAGCTCAAAGTATAAAAAGCTTCATTAACAACATGTATATCTGAGGTTCCTGCCGAAACAATACCTACTTGAATTTCTCCTTGAAGTTCTTTGATTGGCTTAAGTATAAAAACACCCGAAGTAGTATCATAAAAAGCATTTGAATAGGTCTTTAATAAATCTGTAGCTTTGTCTTTTTGTAGCTTGGTGATAAGTACATTTCTATCTTTTTCAGTAAATGATTTTATAATTTCAAAGAGGTCTTCAGTAGATTTTCGTTCTCCATAAATGACTTCGGGAAAACCAATTCGTTTTTCTCTATCATGATCTATATTATGATTTGGCATCGTTTAAGTTTAAAACATTGTTTAATTTTCCTGAAATTAATCCTTCTTCATCAATAGTACAGCTAGTAAAGCCAAAAGAAAATACTTTTTGCTCAATACTATCAAATTTTGCTTTTAATTGTTGCAATTTATCTAAAGGCACTTCAATTTTACAGTCATTGCCATAATGCCTAGCCCTAACATTTATAAAACCAAGTGAGTTCAAATAATTTTCTGTTTTTTCTATTTGATTTAACTTAAATGCCGTAACCTGATTACCGTAAGGTATTCGAGAACTTAAACAGGGGCTGGCAGGTTTATCCCAAAAAGGAATTCCGAATTGTTTCGCTAATTCTCTAACTTCTCTTTTATTAATACCTGATTCAGACAATGGTGAGCGAATTGCATTTTCATTAGCGGCTATAAGCCCAGGTCTATAATCTGAAAAATCATCTTTATTAGTTCCGTTCAATACCGTAAAATCTGGATATTTTATTTTGACCTTTTCTAAGGTTTGATATAAATGTGTTTTACAAAAATAACA
>CAYRZY010000028.1:0-2174 GCA_964428855.1 uncultured Flavobacteriaceae bacterium | reverse complement strand
AGATAGTTTTTTTTTATCCATACTAAAGAAGATAACTGAAAAAAATGATTTTACTAAAACTTAGAACCCAAATAAAATTAGATATTACCCATATTAAGAGTAGGCATTAAAAAAAACCCAGGTTTCCCTGGGTTCATTGACTAACTCAAATTACTAACTCAACATACTCATTAAACAATTTTATTAGTTAAATAGCTCAGCCACATCTGTTGCGGAAAGTACGTAATTATAAATTTTAGTGCCTGCTATTTTTCCTTGGAAATACTGACCATAAGTATTTGGGCCATCTTGAGCAAAACGCAACGGATTTCCGCTATTAATACTTCCAACAGCAGCCATGCTTTCATTTTGCATAGCAACGCCATCTTGATACATGGTCATATCGCCATCTCTATCATAGGTTACTACTAATAAATGCCATTGGCCATCATTAAATGCGGGATCCACATCACTATCTGTACCTAAATCTGCTTTATTCTCACCATCTGAAGCTACTGCTCTCCATTCATCACCTTTAAAGGCAATTGTTAATCCTATATTACCTGAACTACTCCAATCTTGATCTGCAATCATTTCAGGGTCACTATCATCTGATGTTGTATTTACCCAAAAAGCAATTGAAAAATCATTTTCATACCTGAAATCTAAAGCACCTTGATCTTCTATTGTTCCTAACTGGTCTGACCCATTGAATTCAAACCCTTTAAACCCATTGGGAAACGTAGTAGTTTCTGCTCCTATAAGCTCAACGTTTAAAATTGAAGATGTACCTGTATTATCTACTAATAATAATGCAAATTGTGGTTCTTGAGCAAGATCAGCTACTTCAGTTGCACTTAACACGTAGTCATAAATTTTTGCATCAGCTATATCGCCCTCAAAAAACTGACCATAATTACTTGTACCATCTTGTGCAATTCTAAGTGGGTTACCACTACTAATATTTTCAACAGCAGCCATACTTTCATTTTGCATGGCAATTCCATCTTGATACATGGTCATATCACCATCTCTATCATAAGTCACTGCTAAATAATGCCATTCACCATCATTAAAATGGGGATCCACATCACTATCTGTACCTAAATCTGCTTTATTCTCACCATCTGAAGCTACTGCTCTCCATTCATCGCCTTTAAAGGCAATTGTAATTCCTTTATTGCCAGAGCTACCCCAATCTTGATCTGCAATCATTTCTGGATCACTATCGTCTGATGTTGTTCTCACCCAAAAACCAATTGAAAAATCACTTTCATATCTAAAATCTAAAAAGCCTTCATCAGCAATGGTCGAATATTGACTAGTACCATTATAAGAATAACCAAGTCTACCAGACTCAAAACCCATAGCTTCTCTATCTTCATTTGGATCTACTCCTAAAAATCTAGTATTTGCTGCATCTTGTCCTATTAATTGGAATCCTGAGTTTTTTTGAGAAATGTCTCCTTGATACTTTACACCATAGAATGTGCTACTAACAGCAACTCCTCCTCCTAAGTCATACGATGACTTGATTTCTAAGGATCTATTTCTACCCTCATCAATACCCAAATCTATAACAGTTGACGAAAAAACTGCAGATTCAAATTCCTCTCCAAATTCGGTAGTTATTGCTGTAAATTCAGTAATAGTAGCTACTACTGAACCAGAATTTATTATTTCTACTTTCTCTGGTTTGGCAGAACTTCTCAGAAATATTTCAACAGGTTGATCAATTAAATATACTTCTTCTTCAAAAGGGTTGTAACCTAAATTAGACAATTCTTCTACAGTATATTCGGCCCCTGTTCTAGGATTGATATGGTAAATTCTAATATTTTCCGGTAGCGGTCCATCATTTGCGCCAACGGGTATAAATACATTTGGCTCACTATCACTACAACTTGAAATTCCGAAAAATATAAGTGCCGAAACAAGTGCAATTCTAAATAAAAATATTTTTTTCATGATTAAGAGATTGTTTTGAATAATATTATACTTTAAATTTTTTACCAAGGTGAGCTAACTCCTTGTACGATCCACGGTCTAGCATACGGGCTATCATTTGGATCTGTAGTACTATATGATGTACTTTCAAGTGTTGAAGCACCAATTGCATTATTAGCACTATTGATATTAATTTCATCAGCAGGATAAATAAATCGAAGTGGCATAACATCTTCTCTTGCAAAAGG
>CAYRZY010000027.1:5978-18421 GCA_964428855.1 uncultured Flavobacteriaceae bacterium | reverse complement strand
ACTTCTGGCGGATTTAAAGAAATTATTTTCAGTATTTCTGGTGCAGATGTGTATGGTGATATGAAATTTGAATCTGGTGTGCATCGTGTACAACGAGTACCACAGACCGAAACTCAAGGGCGTGTGCATACTTCGGCAGCTACTGTAATGGTATTGCCAGAAGCTGAAGAATTTGATATTGATTTGAAAACAAGTGATATTCGGGTTGATTATTTCTGTTCTTCTGGTCCAGGAGGGCAATCGGTGAATACCACCTATTCAGCAGTGCGTTTAACGCATGTTCCATCTGGGATAGTTGCACAATGTCAAGATCAAAAATCACAGCATAAGAATAAGGATAAGGCAATGAAGGTATTGCGTTCACGTATCTATGAAGTAGAATTAGAAAAAAAATTAGCGGCAGATTCTGCAAAGAGAAATTCATTAGTTTCTAGTGGAGATAGATCTGCTAAGATTAGAACATATAATTATCCGCAAGGTCGTGTTACTGAGCATAGAATTGGGTTGACCCTTTATGATTTGAGTAATATTATAAATGGCGATATCCATAAGATTATTGAAGAATTGAAAATGGCAGAGAATACAGAAAAATTAAAAGAATTAGGAGAAGTTTTATAATGTTGAAATACTAACGGATAGTATCTTTCCGTTTAATTTGTGTATTATTTTAAATAGTATAAATTCTAGTATTAATTTTACCCACAATACAAAGTATGAGCTTTATAGGTTTAAAAAAGAAATCAGCTGTCCAGTCTTTAGAAAAGCAATTGAAAAAGTTGAAAAACAATAGTGTTTCTCTAAGTAAGATTCATAAAATTGGTATCCTGGCAGATTCAAGGTTGTTTGGTAGTTATGATATTACAAGAAATTTGAGGCAAAAATTAGGGATCTCAAATGAAAAGCATATAGAAATAATTATCTATGAAAATCTAAAAGACGATTTTGTAACACAGCATTATAGTGTGTTTTCTGAAAAAGATTTCGGAATGTATGGTAAAGTTAAAGCTTCAAACGTAAAGAGCTTTATTGAAGATAATTTTGATTTATTGATAAATTATTGCAATCATGACTCTGTGTATACAAACTTGGTATTGGTAAAATCTAAGGCCAAATTTAAAGTAGGCTTTTTAGATGAAACATATAGAGATGTGTATGATTTCACTATTGAAATAGAAGGTAATAAAGTAGATGTTTTTAATGATGAATTGGCGAAGTATTTAAAAATTTTAAAATTAGTTTAATAAAGTGGTTCTATGATTTTAGTGCGATTTTATTTTAAATAGTAAAGATAGATGAAGCAATTTTATGGAACAGGAGTTGCATTAGTAACTCCATTTAATGAAGATAAAAGCATTGATTATAGTGCTTTAGAAAATTTAGTTGATTTTCAAATAGATAATGGTGTTGATTATTTGGTTATATTAGGGACTACTGGAGAGCCTGCAACACTTACTTCAGAAGAAAGAAATCAAGTAAAAGAAACCATTGTTACTGCTAATAATGGAAGATTACCTTTAGTGCTAGGTATTGGTGGTAATTGTACTCAAGCAATAGTTGACGAGATACAAGCAACAGATTTATATGCATTCGATGCGATTTTATCTGTAGCTCCATATTACAACAAGCCAACTCAAGAAGGATTTTATCAGCATTTTAAAGCCATTGCTGAGGTATGTCCTAAGCCAATTATACTTTATAATGTGCCAGGCAGAACAGCAAAAAATGTAACCCCAGAAACCATATTTAGATTAGCTTCTGATTTTAGTAATATTATTGCTGTCAAAGAAGCTGCGAATAACGTACATCAATATTTAAAATTGATTAAAGACAAGCCAGAAGATTTTTTAATTATTTCTGGTGATGATGATTTGGTACTTGGAATCGTATTGGCTGGTGGAGCAGGAGTCATCTCTGTGATGGGTCAAGCACTTCCGAAAGAGTTTTCTAAAATGATTAAATTAGGATTAGAAGGTAAAGCCAAGCAGGCATATAAAATTCATTATAAATTGATGGAAGGAATAGATTTAATCTTTGAAGAGAATAACCCAGCTGGGATAAAAGCCTTGCTTAAAAAACGAGCTATTTGCGAACCGCATGTAAGACTGCCTTTAGTAGAGGCAAGTGCAGAGTCGAAAGAAAAGATAAATGCTTTTATTAATAACTATTGATTCGTAACTCTTTTGTCAAAGGATAACGTATGTGTGCGTATTAACAAATTTTTAGACATTTTTTTACTTGCTAGTTTAGAAAGTAAACTATTTTTGTGCCATTATTAATTTTAAGTACTTATTTTGATCTAAATAATTGGTGTAATTAGTTTTAAATAAGTATTTTTGCAAAATGCAGAAAATGAAGAGACTTAGTATATTTGTAGTATTGGCTGTTTTACTGTCCTCTTGTAGTGAATACCAAAAGGTATTGAATAAAGGGAAAGTAGAAGATCAATATAAAATGGCTACTAAATATTTTGAGGAAGGTGAGTATAATAAATCGGTTAATTTATTTGAAAAAGTAATCCCGAAATATAGAAGAAAACCTCAGATGGAACGTATTCAGTTTATGGTTGCTCAAGCGAACTATAAGACTAAAAGTTACGATTTAGCCTCATATCATTTTAATAAGTTTATTGGTAATTATCCTTCTAGTTCTAAAATAGAAGAAGCTTCGTATTTATTAGCACATAGCTATTACTTATCTTCGCCAAAAGCAAGTAGAGACCAGGCGAATACACAAAAAGCATTGACAGAACTTCAGAATTTTATTGATAAATTCCCAGAATCAGATAGAATAAAAGAGGCGAATAAATATCATGATGAATTAACCAATAGATTGGAAAAAAAAGCGTTTGATATTGCCAAGCAATATTATATTACAGAAAAATATCAAGCATCAATTATGGCATTCGATATTTTTATTGAAGATAACTTTGGTACCGATTATAAAGAAGAGGCATTAGCTTATAAATTCTTAGCTTCATACCAATTAGGCATGAAAAGTGTTTTTATTAAAAAAGAACAAAGAATTAACAAAGCTATTGCAGCATATAATAGATTGAAAAAGAGCTTTCCTAAATCAGAAAGGCTTAACAAATTATCTTCTAAATTTGAAGAATTGAATAAAGAGTTAAAAACAACAAAAGAAATTTACGCTAAATATATTAATAATGGATTATAAGAATTCTGAAGCACCGTTAACAACAATTACTTACGACAAGACTAAAATTGAAGCACCCACTCAAAATATTTATGAGTCTATTTCAATTATGGCGAAAAGAGCAAATCAAATTAGTGAAGACATTAAAAAAGAACTTATTGATAAACTAGAAGAGTTTGCTACGCATAATGATAGCTTAGAAGAAGTTTTTGAAAACAAAGAACAAATTGAAGTTTCTCGTTTCTATGAAAAACTACCTAAGTCTACAGCTATTGCTGTTGATGAATGGTTAAATGGTAAAATTTATTATAGAAACCCAGAAGAAGAATCAGATACTAATCAATAATGTCAGTTTTAAGCGGTAAAAATATTCTTCTGGGGGTAACCGCAGGAATTGCGGCTTATAAAACAGCATATATAGTTAGACTTTTTATCAAAGCAGGAGCACATGTCAAAGTTGTCATGACTCCTGCTTCTAAAGATTTTGTAACTCCTTTAACATTATCTACACTCTCTAAAAACCCTGTTCATTCTACTTTCTACACTAAAGAAGATGAAAATGAATTGTGGAACAATCATGTTGATTTAGCCTTATGGGCAGATTATTTTGTAATCGCTCCTGCAACAGCCAATACCTTGTCTAAAATGGCAAATGGTACTTGCGATAATTTATTGTTAGCAAGCTACCTTTCTGCCAAATGCAAAGTCTTTTTTGCTCCTGCTATGGATCTAGATATGTATCAGCATACTTCAACGCTAGAGAATTTAAAGAAATTAGATAGTTTTGGTAATGTTATGATTCCTGCTGAAAGCGGAGAATTGGCAAGTGGCTTACATGGTGAAGGTAGAATGGCTGAACCAGAAAACATCCTGTCTTTTATTGAAAAAGAAATTTTGTCAGGTTTACCATTAAAAGGTGAAAAAGTACTGATTACAGCAGGTCCAACTCATGAAGCAATTGATCCTGTTCGATTTATAGGAAATCATTCCTCTGGTAAAATGGGCTTTGAATTGGCAAAAGAAGCCGCCAATTTAGGTGCAGAGGTTATTTTAGTTAGTGGTCCATCCAATGAAAATGTAAATCATTCGTTAATAAAGAGAGTAGATGTTATTAGTGCAGCTCAAATGTTTGAAGCTGTTCATCAAGATTATAAAGATTGTGATATTGCTATTTTATCAGCTGCTGTAGCAGATTTTAAACCATCTAATATTGCCTCTAATAAAATTAAGAAGAAAGGAGCAGGCTTGACAATAGAGCTCACAGAAACTAAAGATATATTAGCTTCTTTAGGTAAAGAAAAAGAATCTCAATTTTTAGTAGGATTTGCATTAGAAACTAATAATGAATTAGAGAACGCCAAAGGCAAGTTGCATCGTAAAAATTTAGATTTAATTGTGTTGAATTCTTTGAATGATAAAGGAGCAGGATTTAAAAAAGCTACAAATAAAGTTACTATTATAGATGCCGAAGAAAACTGTATTGAATTTGAAATGAAATCAAAGACAGATGTGGCTAAAGATATTTTTAATGAAATACTTAAAAGACACCATGCGTAAATTAGTATATATATTCATTTTTTGCTGTGTTCTTCAAATGAAAGGGCAGGAGTTGAACAGTTTAGTTATTATCAATGCTGAACAGATTCAAAATGTCAATTCTCAAGTGATAGATAATTTGCAGAATTCTATTTCTGAATATATTAATAATACAAAATGGACAAATAAAAAATATAAATCGCATGAAAGAATAAACTGTGCCATTACTTTAAATCTTATTGAGCAACCCTCTTCAAATGAGTTTAAAGGTAATATTCATATTATTGCTTCTAGACCAGTATACAACTCAACATATCAAAGTCCCATTTTTAATTATAAAGATAATGGTCTATCCTTTTCTTTTAATGAATTTGATAAATTAACTTATAACGAAAATAGTTTTGAATCTAATTTAGTCTCAATACTTACTTTTTATGTGTATACCATTTTAGGGATTGATGGAGATACTTTTGCTCTAAATGGAGGTGATATTTTTCATAAAAAAGCTGAACAAGTTGTGAATTTAGCTCAGCAAGGTGGTTTTTCAGGCTGGAATAGGATAGACGGTAATAATACAAGGTATCAATTAAATGAGAACTTGCTATCGCAATCATATCAAGAATTTAGAGCTGTTATGTATGATTATCATTTAAACGGATTAGATTTGATGAGTGATGATAAAAAAGAAGCAAAAAACGGAATAGCCAATGCTATAATAAGATTAAAGAATATTTATAATTCACGTCCTAATGCATTTTTGTTACGAGTGTTTATGGATACTAAATCTGATGAAATTATTGATATTTTTTCTGATGGGCCTAGAAGTAATGACGCGATGAAGCTTAAAGAAACACTCCTTAAAATTTACCCAACGTATAATGAAAAGTGGGAAAAAATTAAAACCTAATTATAATATTTTTTAGAAAAAAACATTTAAGTTTGAAGAGCGAACTATTTTTTTACTATCACTCATCAAATTCAATAAATGTTAGCATCACTTTCCATAAAAAATTATGCTCTTATAGATCATTTAGAAATACATTTTCAAAATGGATTCTCAATTATTACTGGTGAAACAGGAGCTGGAAAATCTATCCTTTTAGGAGCTTTGTCTTTAATTTTAGGAAAAAGAGCAGATCTATCTACCTTAAAAAATAATGAGCAGAAATGTATTATTGAAGGTGAGTTTTTAGTAGACAGGTTTAACTTGCAACCCTTTTTTGAGGCGAATGATATAGATTTTGAAGAAAATACTATTATTAGACGCGAAATAATGCCTAGTGGTAAATCACGAGCATTTATTAACGATACACCAACCACGCTTTCAATTTTATCTACTTTAAGTGAGAGATTAATTGATGTACATTCACAGCATCAAACATTGCAATTGGCAGATTCGAGTTTTCAATTTTTAATTATTGATGCACTAGCTAAGAATACTAAAGTTATTGATTCGTATAAAAAAATATTAAAAACGTATAAAAGTTTAAAAATTGAATTACAAGAAGTCTTGACGCAACAGACTGAAGCTAAAAATCAATATGATTATAATTCTTTTTTATTGAATGAATTGTTTGAAGCTGATTTTAAATCAGATGAACAACAATTTTTAGAAAATACCTTAGAAGAACTTAACCATACTGAAGAGATAAAATTAAATTTAAATGAAGCTAGTCAATTGTCTAATAAAGAAGAGGTTGGTCTTGCAGAGATGCTAAGAAAATATACTACTGTACTTCAGCGGTTGAGTAACTTTAGTAAAACATATAGTGAGCTATCTGATAGAGTTTCAAGTTTGAAAATTGACTTTGATGACATTGCTAGTGAACTTGAAAAGGTCGGTAACGAGTCTTCTGAGTATTATCCTCAAGAAATAGAGTATTATAATGATAGATTGCAATTGCTTTATACATTGCAAAATAAGCATCAAGTCAATGAAATTGATGAACTTATTGAAAAACAAGAGTTTTTAGCTAAAACAGTAAATATTGTTGATAATGCAGAAGAAATAATTGAAGCAAAGAAAGGAGAGATTTCTATACTAGAAAACCAGTTAGATGTATTGGCTGATACTATCCATAAAAATAGAGAAAAGGCTGTCCCAAAATTAATTATGCAACTAGAAAATCTTTTAAAAGGTTTAGAAATGCACAATACTACTTTTAAAATAAATTTATTGAAGAAAGTTGAATTTTTATCGAATGGTAAAAATGAATTAGACTTTTTAATTTCTACAAATAAAAGCAGTAGTTATGAGAGTTTAAAGAAAATTGCATCTGGTGGTGAGATGTCAAGAATTATGTTGGCAGTAAAATCTATTCTATGTAATTATTCTAACTTACCTACCGTTATTTTTGATGAAATTGATACAGGCGTTTCAGGTGAAGTTTCTAACCGTATCGCTAATGTAATGACTAATATGAGTAGAAACATGCAAGTCATTGCGATTACACATCTACCACAGATAGCAGCAAAAGGAGAGCATCACTATAAAGTTTTTAAAACTGAAGAAAACAATGAGACAATTACAAACGTCAAATTACTAACTTCTTCAGAAAGAGTACAAGAATTGGCTGAAATTTTAAGTGGAAAAAACACAACAAGTTCAGCTATTACACATGCCAAACAGTTACTAAACCAGTAAATAGAATTTATTAGTGTTCAAAATATGCAAGGTGTAATTATTTTACAAAACCAACTCTGGGTTAAGCACTTTAAATCAGTAAGTTATATATTATTTTAATAAAAAGCATTCTTTGTATAATTTTTCATCATAATTAGCGTTTAGTTTTAATAAAAACACGCTAATCAAAGAAATTATGAAAAGAAAAGCTGCCTTTAGTTTATTAACTATGTTTTTTTTCCTTTTTACAGGACTAGTTAAAGCAGACCCAATAGAATTAATAACCTTTGCACCACCAACAAATGATGATTGTGCAAATGCAACTACATTAACCGTTAATGCTAATTATTTATGTAGTACGGTAACTTCAGGTACACTAGCAGACGCTACAGCTTCTACTGTTGCTGCGAGTATGAATAGTTGTCCTGACACAGATGTGAAAGCAAACGATGATGTTTGGTTTAAGTTTGTGGCTACAGCTACAACGCATAAAGTAGAGCTGAATAATATTCTAGGAAATCTAACAGATTTATATATGATTACCTATGATGCCGGTGCAACTGTAGATTGTTCTACCATGTCACCAATTAGTTGTAGTGATTCAGAGACAAATAATTTAATGAGCTTAACTATAGGTAATACTTATATTATAAGAGTATATAGTAATTCTACCGCTACAGGAGCAACAACAACTTTTGATGTTTGTGTGGGCTCAATGCCTGGAACACCTTCTAATGATGATTGTGCAAATGCTGTAGTTATAACCGGTATGAATCATACTGCGAATTATGATGGGACATCAGCTACAAATAATTCAGGTTTTATTACACCAACTGGATGTGCTGGAATGAATGATGGCGTTTGGTTTAAAGTAACTGGAGCTGATGATGGAGGTCTTATTAATATAACTGCTGATCCTACTAATTGGGATATTGGTATTGCTGTTTATACAGGATCATGTGGTACTTTTACTTGTGTGGAATCTGCGAATGCAGGACCTTTAAATGTTGTTGAAGGTTTAAGCTTCTCGACTACAGAAAATGTAGAATATTATATTAATGTTGCTTACCCAAGTGGTTCAAACGATCAGCCTGAAGGTGCTTTTAATTTAACAATTGCCCAAACATTATCTATTAATAAAATTAAAGCCAAAGGGTTTACTTTTTATCCAAACCCAGTTAAAAATATTCTAAAAATGAGTGCCAATGAGCCTATTGAACAGGTTATATTATACTCTCTTTTAGGAAAAGAAATTAAAAGAATTCAACAAAACGATATGCATGCTGAATTAAATCTTTACGGATTGCCAGCGGGTACTTATTTTGTAAAAGCTGTAATAGGTAATACAAGCGGTGCATTTAAGATTTTGAAAAAATAGATTCATAAAATAAATTATAAAAAAAGGTTCTCATTAATGAGAACCTTTTTTTGTTTATGATTACTTATATTTGAAATCATAAAATTCTTACTTTTTTGGATTTAAACTTTTCTATAATCATACCCGTATATAATCGTCCGATTGAAATTGACGAATTGCTAAAAAGTCTTGCACAACAAGATTTTAAGGATGATTTTCAGGCAGTTATTGTTGAAGATGGTTCTGAAGTCTCATCAGAAGAAGTTGTCAATAGCTATACCGATAAACTCAATATCGATTATTATACCAAAGACAATTCTGGGCCTGGCTTAAGTCGAAACTTCGGAATGCACAAAGCCACAGGAAACTATTTTATCATACTTGATTCTGATTGTATTTTGCCTAAAAGTTATTTACAAGAAGTTAAAAATGGTTTAATAAATAATTTTACTGATGCCTTTGGTGGTCCAGATGCCTCACATCAATCATTTACTAGCATCCAGAAGGCAATTAATTATTCCATGACCTCATTATTAACTACAGGAGGTATTCGTGGTAAGAAAACTAGTGTTGACACCTTTCAGCCTAGAAGTTTTAATATGGGTATTTCAAAAGAAGCTTTTCAAAAAACAAATGGTTTTGGAAGTCAGCGTTATGGTGAAGATATTGACCTTTCTTTACGATTGAAGAAACAGAAATTTAAAACACAATTAATTTCTGAAGCCTTTGTGTATCATAAACGTAGAAGCACATTAAAACAATTTTTTAAGCAAACTTTTAATTTTGGTGCAGCACGGCCTATTTTAAATAAGCAACACCCTAACACCTCTAAAATCACCTATTGGTTTCCTAGTTTGTTTGTGGTAGGCTTGGTTTGTTCAATTGTTTTTTTGTTAATGGGTAACCCATACTTTTTGTGGTTTTATGTAGTTTATCTCAACCTGATTTTTATAGATAGCTTTATCCAAAATAAAAATATTTTTGTTGCAGTCACAAGCATCATTACCACACTAGTCCAGTTTTTTGGTTACGGGTTAGGCTTTTTACGATCTAATTTTCGATTGTTAATGGGGAAATCAATAACGGCTACTTTTCCTGAAATGTTTGGTTGATGTATGTAATACCAAGAATTAATATCTGTATTTTTGCTGAGAAGTAAGAAATGTGAAAGAATTTTAAATTAAAACCAAAATTTCATGAGTAGACTTTATTATTTTGTTGTGTTCTTGATTTTAACTTCATGTAAAACAGAACCGAATAAAGATGTTTATGATGAAGTTTTGAAAGAAGCATCTCAATTTGATAGTGATTCACTAATTACGTTTTTTGAATTCCGAGATACAGTAGCAATAAATCAGAATATTTCTGGTGAAATTAAATATAATCTTGGGTTAGATGTGAAATTAACTAATATAGATAAAAGATACACTTTCTTTTATGTCACAACTGAAAAAGAGGCTTTAGATATAGAGTCTATTAAAAGCACAAACCACAATATCTTTATAGATACAGTTGGGAATGGAACATTTTATTTTAATACTAAATTTACTAATTTTGGTAATAACTTATTGAATGGGGTTTTTGAAGATATTATATATTTAAAAGGAATTACAAAAGATGGAAAGGTTAAAATTGTAAAGAAATACACTAATATATCTAAGGATGTTTTTGTTAAAAGATAGAGCTTTCATCACTAAATAGATGTAATATTAATTAACCTATTTCTAAAGATTATTGTAATTTTACAGAGATAATACACAGAACTAGAAACAGACATGCAATACGCAAAAAATATATTAGAAACTATTGGCAATACACCGTTGGTTCAATTGAATAAAATCACAAGTGAGATTGACGCATTGGTATTAGCAAAAGTAGAGACTTTTAACCCTGGTAATTCTGTAAAAGACAGAATGGCGGTTAAAATGGTTGAAGATGCTGAAGCAGACGGACGTTTAAAACCTGGAGGCACAATCATTGAAGGAACATCTGGTAATACAGGTATGGGCTTGGCATTGGTTGCCATTGTAAAAGGCTATAAATTGATATGTGTATTGGGCGACAAGCAATCTAAAGAAAAGATGGATATGTTGCGTGCAGTAGGAGCAGAGGTGGTGGTTTGTCCTAATGATGTAGAACCAGAAGACCCACGGTCATATTATTCGGTTTCAAAACGATTGGCTACAGAAACACCAAATTCTTGGTATGTCAATCAATATGACAATCCCTCAAATACGATCGCTCATTATGAGCAAACGGGTCCAGAGATTTGGGAACAAACCGAAGGAAAAATAACTCATTTTGTAGTGGGTGTTGGCACAGGAGGTACCATTTCTGGAGTTGGAAAATTTTTAAAAGAGAAAAATCCGAACATCAAAATTTGGGGAGTTGATACCTATGGTTCAGTATTTAAGAAATATCATGAAACGGGTATTTTTGATGAGAATGAAATCTATCCTTATATTACTGAGGGTATCGGTGAAGATATCTTACCAAAGAATGTAAATTTTGATGTGATTGATGGCTTTGTAAAAGTGACGGATAAAGATGGAGCTGTTTTTACTCGTAAATTAGCGGAACAAGAAGGCATATTTGTGGGTAATTCTGCTGGTTCAGCAATCAGTGCGGTGTTGCAGTTGAAAGAAAAATTTAAAGCTGAGGATGTTGTGGTCGTATTATTTCACGATCATGGTAGCCGTTATGTTGGTAAAATATTTAACGATGATTGGATGCGTAATAGAGGCTTTTTAGATGAAAAAGTAACCATTGCGTTAGATTTGATAAAAGCTCGTGTAAACACACCTTTAATTACCGCTAAAACAGAAGAATTGGTGTCGCATGCTATTGAAAGAATGCGTAAATACGATATTTCACAAATTCCAGTTGAAGATAGCAATGGCTTTGTCGGTTCTATTGATGAAAGCGATTTGTTCAAACTGTACTTTGAAGATAAGAATATAGCAGAAAAACCCATCAAAGAAATAATGCGTAGTGCTTTTCCTATTGTTGAAAAGGATACATCTATCGACAAGATATCCAATTTAATTGATAAAGATAATAAAGCGGTGTTGATTGATTTAGAAAACGGAAAATATCAAATTATCACTAAATACGATGTGATAAGTGCCATTCGCTGATTATAATACTGAAAAATGATAAAAGAAGATTTTCTACATCATTTATGGAAATATAAATTATTTTCATCCTCAACATTGCAAACAACACAAAACGAAACTATTGTGATTGTTACTATCGGTCAACACAATCAAAATACAGGACCTGATTTTTTCAATGCACAATTAAAAATAAACAATCAACTTTGGGCAGGCAATGTAGAAATCCATGTCAAGTCATCCGATTGGTATGTGCATGGTCATGAAAAGGATACTAATTATGACAGTGTTATTTTACATGTTGTTTATGAGCATGATGTTGATGTCTTTAGAAAGGATAATTCAACAATACCTACGTTAGAGTTAAAAAGTTATATTGATAAGGATGTACTCAATAATTACAAGCAATTATTTTCTTCAAATCAAAAATGGATCAATTGTGAAAAGGATATTTCTACGGTAGATAAATTCAAACTAGCCAATTGGCTAGAACGTTTATATATTGAACGTTTAGAGCAGAAATCAGAATTTATTGAGCAATTGTTAAATGATTCTAAAAATGATTGGGAGGCAGTCTTGTTTAAATTATTAGCTAAAAACTTCGGACTAAAAGTTAATGGTGAAGCCTTTTTTAATTTAGCAAGTCAACTTGATTTTAGCA
>CAYRZY010000027.1:0-5968 GCA_964428855.1 uncultured Flavobacteriaceae bacterium | reverse complement strand
TGCGCATCATCCTAAGTGGTGTCTTTTTTTAGTTTAGAAAAGAACAACATAATTTGTTAAGTTTAGAAGCCTTACTTTTCGGACAAGCAAATTTATTAAAAGAACCTTTTGAAGATCAGTATCACATACAGCTTAAAAATGAGTATGATTATTTAAAAACAAAACACAAGTTGCCAAATAGTATTGGTGCTCCGTTTCAATTTTTCAGATTACGCCCCAATAACTTTCCAACCATTCGTATCGCACAATTGGCAAGTCTTATACATCAGCAACAGAATTTGTTTTCTAAAGTAATTGCAATAACTGATGTGAAAGAATACTACAAGTTATTTGATATTTTAATGACTGATTATTGGAAAGAGCATTATTCTTTTACAGCTCAATCTAAAAGGAGTGAAAAAAAGTTGACCAAGCCTTTTATTGACTTGCTATTGATAAATACGATTGTTCCTTTAAAATTTATGTATTTAAAATCTATCGGTAAGTTAGATGAAACGGAAATTTTACAGCTTATAAAGCAGTTGAAATCTGAAAAGAACACAATCATTGATAAGTTTGATAACTTAAATATTCCTTCGAAAAATGCTTTAGAGACTCAGGCGTTATTACAATTGAAAAATAAGTATTGTTCACATCAAAAATGTTTACAGTGTGCTATAGGGAGTTCTCTATTGCAAAAGTGATTTATTCTCACCCCAGTATTCAGGGATACTATTTTCACTAGTTATAGTGCGTTTCAACATAGACTTTGGTGCTATCTTTGTAGTGTTGATTGAAACAAATATAAAGTGAACCCTATCAAATATAAATTATAAGATATCAAATCTATATTACCATTTAATTTATTTGAAGATAGGAGCTAATTTTACATTTGATAAATTAATGCAAAAATCATATTAATGTTTAATAATGATATTAAATTCATTAAATTTGTAACCTTAACCCAACTATGAAAAAAATACTACTATACATTACTGTAATCTTTACACTTTTTTCATGTGCAAAGAAAACGAATAAAACAGTTAAGTCAGAGGATACTACAGCTATTTCAAAAACAGATTTTAAGGCAGATTTACATCAATATTTCGCTTCAAATTGTGATACTATAATTGCATCACCTATAGGGAGTGTTGAATTGGATAGTTTACAATGGGTTCAAGATTTTTATAAAGAAATAAATTATTCTACAGTTTGGATTAATGATTCTATACAGCTTAACCAAAACGGGAATCGATTATTACAGCAATTACATCAGTCTAAAAATTATGGATTAGACACTAAATTGTATCCTTTAGATAAGTTAAGAAAATTAAGCCTTAAACTTAGTGAAACAGAAGAGGTAGATGCTAGATATGCTATTGCTAGTCAAATGGATGTGTTGTTGTCGTATTTTTATATGGTTCATGGTGAGCATTTAAATTATGGTATTTTAGAATCTGTAGAAAAGCATACGACTGTACCTAGAAAATCATTTACAGTTAACTTGCCAAGCTATCTAAAACAAGCTTATGAAGCTGATAGTATTATGGAAAGATTGTATGATTTACAACCGAAACAACAAGAATATCACAACTTGCAAAAAGGATTGGAGAAGTATTTGAAAACAGCTTCTTTATCTACAGAAAATGTAAATGTTGTCAACTTTAGAATAGATTCTATTGCATCAAAGTCTCAAGCAAAAAAAGCCTTAATCTTACATCAATATTTGTCTGAAGAAAATAAAGACTCACTTTTTGTAGCTGCTCTAGAAAAGTTTCAAGTAGAACATGCTTTAATGCCAGATGGAGTAGTGGGGTCTAATACAGCAAAAGCTTTATCAGTTAGCCCAAATGAATATTATCAAAGATTGGTTGTCGATTTAGAACGTTGGAGATGGAAAGAACCATTTAATTCTACACGTATCTATGTAAACATTCCTTCTTATGAATTACAATTGTTTAAAGATAATAATTTAGTTGATAAACACATTGTTGTTGTTGGTAGTTATAAAAATCAAACTCCTGAAATGGTTGATTCTTTAACCTATGTTATTTCTTATCCTTATTGGAATGTACCTAGAAAGATTTCTGTAAAAGAAATTTTAGGAAAAATTAAAAGAGATTCAACGTATTTATCCCGTAATGGATATGAAATTATGACTAAAGATAGAGAAACGGTTGATCCTACTACAGTTGATTGGACAACGGTTAATAATAGCAACTTCAATTATCTAATTAGACAAGGTGGTGGAAGTTCTAATGCTTTAGGATTGGTTAAATTTATTTTCCCAAATAAAGATGCGATTTATTTACATGACACGCCATCAAAACGTTTCTTTAAAAGAGAAAGAAGAGCTTATAGTCATGGGTGTGTTAGGGTACAGAATGCTTTAAAATTAGCAGAATATTTATTAGATGAAGATGATAATAAATATGATATTGAAGCTGTAAATTCTTCTATAAAAAAGAAAACAGAAAAATGGATTCGTTTGAATAATAAGGTGTCAATATATCTTCAATACGTAACGACCTCGGCTGACAGTTCAGGTAATATAACCTTTTATGAAGATGTGTATAAATTAGATAAACCTTTGATGAAAGATTTAGCTTTGAATATCAATTAAATTAGAAGAAGATTTTACTAATTTTGATTTAGACAAATATTGATTCTGAGGATAGTAAATAAATAAACAACTACCATCTTTAATCTTATTGATAATTGATTTATAATCTTTTTTAGGTAGTGAAGGACAGCCCCAACTTCTTCCTAATCGTCCATTCTTTTTAATATAATCAGGATTTGTATAGTCAGCTTCATGAATTACAACAGCACGTTCTCTTGCTTTATTGTTAGAGTATTCTAATCCGTCAATTCGTAATGAAAGACCATGTTTACCAGTATATGTTTCAGCAGTTTTGTAGAAACCTAAACTAGTTTGGTGACTGTTTACTTTGTTTGAAAAACGTTTGGCATACTCACCACCCGAATTTTGACCATGTGCAACGACACTTTTATGCTCAAGTTCTTGAGTCTCCATATTGATAAGATAAAACCTTTCAGTATTTGCAGAAGCACTCATGTCTATAATAGTTAAGTATTTAGAATTACCTAACTCATTATTGTTTTGTAATTGAATATAACCTTTTAATGCGTATTGAAATGCCTCAAAGTTTAAATCACTATCATTAATTTTTTGATAAATATCTTCAGAGTAAGAAAGAAAAGAACTTTCGGTATCTGTATTTTTGGTTTCTAATTTGTCTTCAATCGCGTGTATTGGTAGTGTTAGTGTAAGTATAAGGGATAGGGTTAGAATTTTTTTAAGCATATATTTAGTTTCTTTTGTTATAAAACACTTAACTAAGTGTTTTTCCTACCATAAATCTTATTCATACTCTTTTTCAAGAGAAATGATAAATAAAAAAGATATTAAACGAGGGAATTTAATTCTCGGTATCGAAAAATATTAACAGTAAAAAACAAAATTTATTGTATTCAGCTACGTGAAAATTCTAACTTTAACAAAATAAATAGGATGGTTAAGAATAAGTTATGAATTACTTTTTCTTACCTGTTGCTTGATTTGCATATTTCTGCTTGTTTAATTCGTCTTGTAATTCTCTTCTTAATTTCTGTTCACGTTCAATTGAACGTTGTCTATAATCGTTATATTCATCTTCTATTTCAGCTTTATCTTTATTAGATGCAACTGTAATTGTATTACTACGTTTAAATTTACTAATAAAAAAAAGTAGTAAACCTGTAAGAGTCGCAATAATACTCCATAATATAGTGTTGTAGCCAGATTTACTTAAAGGCATACCTAAAAACTTGATACTGTCTTTTTCTTCTGTGACTGCAGTTAGGTTTTCTGTGGTATTACCCAATTCTAATTTTAAAGACTCTATTTCGTTTTTCTGAGTAGCTACAATTTTTTTCTCCTCAATTAATTTTTTTCTACCTAATTTTAAAGAGTCTAAAACATTTTTTTTAAATTTTTCTATTTGAAAAATCTTTATTACTCTATAATCTTTGTGTCTACCAGATTTTTTATACATATAATTATATTGACTCTCTATAGTACCACTATTTAAAGAACCTTTTTCTTCTTCGGCTTGAGCCGAAAGAGTAATTGATAAGAATAATAATGGAAGAAATATAATTAAAATTTTAAGCAATTTCATTTTGTAAAAAGATTAGAGTTTGATTATTTAATTTCCAAAAGTAAAAAAAACCTTTTGAACATGAAAGGTAAAATCAAAATTAATATAATTTTTTATACTTAATTGGGTTTACCTCATGCATTATAGTGTAAATATGCTCAAAAATATCATCAATTGATGGTTTAGAGAAGTAATCACCATCTGTTCCATAAGCAGGTCTATGACTTTTAGCAGTTAAAGTCAAAGGCTTACTGTCTAAAAACTGATAAGCATTTTGTTTATTTAAAATCTCATCTAAAAGATATGCAGAGGCTCCACCTGGCACATCTTCGTCTATAACAATAAGTCTATTGGTTTTTTTAACACTTTTTATTACATCATGATTGATATCAAAAGGTAATAAGGTCTGTGCATCTATAATTTCAATATTTATATCAACTTGAAGTAGTTCTTTTGAGGCATCTTCTACTAATTTCAATGTTGAGCCATAAGAAACGACGGTAATGTCAATACCTTCTTTTATTATTTCAACAACACCAATTGGTGTGGTAAATTGACCGAAATTTGTGGGTAAATTTTCTTTTAATCTATAACCATTAAGATTTTCAACTACCAATGCTGGCTCGTCACTTTTTAGTAATGTATTATAAAACCCAGCAGCTTTGGTCATGTTTCTAGGTGTTAAGATGTAAATACCTCTCAGCAAATGAATAATTGCTCCCATCGGAGAGCCAGAATGCCAAATTCCTTCTAGTCGATGACCTCTTGTACGAATAATTAATGGTGCTTTTTGTGTGCCAAAAGTTCTATAGCGTAAAGTTGCTAAATCATCACTTAAAATTTGCAATCCATAAAGCAGGTAGTCAACATATTGAATTTCAGCTATTGGTCTTAATCCTCTCATAGCCATTCCGATACCTTGCCCCATGATGGAAGTTTCTCTAATTCCTGTATCAGCAACCCTTAGTTGTCCGTATTTTTTTTGTAAACCTTCTAGACCTTGATTTACATCACCAATTTTACCAACATCTTCACCAAAAATCAGTACTTCTCTGTGTTGTGATAATATAGCGTCGAAATTATCTCTTAAGATAATTCTAGCATCTACAGTTTCAGGATTACTTTTATAGGTGGGCTTAACTTCTTTAATTGTGGTTGCTGAGTTTTTATTTTCACTGTATAAGTGATTGCTATAACAGACGTTTTGTTCTTTGGTGTAGTTATTTATCCAGTTAATTACTGCTGTTTTTTCATTGCCATTTTCATCTCTGACATAAATTAGAGATTTTCTAGCAGCAGAGAGTATATCCTTTTTTATAGGATCTTTATTGCCAGCTAAATTATTTCTTAATTTTAAAATAAAAATTTTATTGATGCTTTTATTAGCTAAATTATCTAGCAATAAAATCACTTCTTTTTGTGATCTTATAATATTCGGAAAATACGCTTTCCAGGCGGCACGTTTTGCAATATTCACTTCTTTTTTTGCATTTTTCTCAATAGAAATTAGTTCTTCTTCATTGTCAAATATTTCTATGATCCATTCTTTCATTTTGGCATTACAATCAAGCCCTGCTTCCCATTGTAAACGTTCTGTGGTTTTGTATCTTTCATGCGATCCTGAGGTAGAATGACCCAGAGGTTGTGTTAATTCTTTTACATGAATTAGAACAGGTACATGTTCGTTTCTAGCAATTGTAGAAGCCTGAATGTATACATCTATTAATTTAGAATAATCCCATCCGTTCACTACAAAAATATCATATCCTTTGCTATATTCAGTTCGTTGAAATCCTTTTAAAATTTCAGAAATACTTTCTTTGGTT
>CAYRZY010000026.1:0-19222 GCA_964428855.1 uncultured Flavobacteriaceae bacterium | reverse complement strand
GCATCTACTTGTAATGAAATAGTAAGATCACTATCTGAAATAGCAACCTCCTGCGTTTGGTAACCTATAAATGACACTTGTAATGTACTTTGATTGTCATTCACATTTAATGAGAATTTTCCGTCAAAATCTGTTGACGTACCATTACTTGTTCCTTTTACTATAACAGAGGCTCCTGGTAGTGGAGAACCTGTTTCATCTAATACAGTACCATTTACTGCTTTCTGAGCTTGAGCATTGGAAATGCCAAAAATCAAAAAAGTAAACACCATTAACACTAGATTCATCTTTTTTGAAAAAAATTTTAAAATCATAAGAAATTGAGTTTAGTTTAAAAAAATTACAGTATTGTTCACTGCAACGTTAAATATTGGTTAAAGGTACAAGCAACGGTTGGTAAATTGTAAATTTTAACTACAACAAAAAACATACATTAGTAATATTGTAGTGTTAAATTTTAATTTTTTATTAACAAAGCCTTAAAAAACAAGGGTTTATGAAGGAAAACATTACAACAATAAAATGATTTAAATAAAAATAAAATGATTTATAACGTTTTCGTTGTGGTAATGTTGTGGTATTAAATGGTTGTGTTGTAGTGTTAAATTTCCAGGATGTGGTTGACTAAACCTTCATCATGCAGTAAATTCATCTTTTTTCTTAACCTGTAGCGTTTTATTTCTACACTTCTAACAGAAATATTGAGGAGAGGTGCTATTTCTTTTGAAGATAAATTCAACCGTAAATACGCACAAAAACGTAGGTCATTTGGGGTGAGATTAGGGTGGACTTTCTTTACTTTATCTAAGAAATGTTTATCAGCATTATTAAACGCTTCTTCGAAGAATTTCCAATCTTGATCACTATTTAAATTTTTGTCAATTAATTTTATTACCAAATCATTATCGGTTGCCTGTTTATCTTTCTTTAATTCTTTTTTAATACTGCTTAGAAATTGATTCCTTTTTATAATACTCATCGTAGATATAGCCAATTCTCTATTTTTATTTTCTATCTCTTGGTTCAACTTTTCATTTTTTATCCGCATAATTAATTGCTCATTTTCTAATTGTTTATGCTGGTGCTGTTTATTGTAAAACCTCTTATAAGTCCTATGAACGATAAACGTTAACAGTATCGTTGATAAAAGATAGGCAACTATAGCAAGGTTAGATAAATACCAAGGTCTTAAAATTGTAAAGCCATATGATGCAATATTGCTTGATAATTTATTTCCGATTTTAGCTCGTACATTAAACATATAATCTCCGAAAGAAAGATTTTCAAAACTTGCCTCTGTTTCTTCTGCCCAATCAGTCCATTTGTTAAAATGACCCTCTAATTGATATTGGTATTTAACAGCTAAATATTTATCATATTCTGGCACAGAATAATTAAATGTAATTAGCCCAGATTTATACTTAAACTCACCCGTACTAGTAGTACTAAATTCAACTCTTTGATTTTCAATATCTTTTAAACTAACTGTATTTAATAAAACAGTATGTTCTTTAGAGTAATCAATCTTAGACAGGTCAACAGTTAAGTAACCATTAGTAGTACCAAATAAATACTCGTTTTCAGAAATTTTTGAAATATTTTCATAACCGACCATTGCTTTTCTTAACTGTGAAGGAATAGCAATTTGATTTACTTTGGGTGTGTTTGTAAGATTATCAATGGTGAGATAATTGATATTGTTTTTTGAAAAAGCCCATAATCTGTCGTTTTGATCTACCACTAATTTACCTGATAAATAACTTTCTTTTTCTAGAATAGGGCTAAATATACTGTCATATACAAAGCTTTTGATGTCTTTTTTATATTTAAAAACACCTTGCCCTGAAGCGTATAAAAGTTCATTTTTATGTTTGATTAAACTAGAGTTTTGTCCTATTGACAAGTTGGGCTCTATAAAAGGTTTAGATATGTTTACTAAATCTTTATTAAGCTTGAGCCTAAACACACCTTTATAGCCATGACTTACCCAAACAATATTTTGATTATTAATCTCGAAATGCCTTGCAGAATTATCAAACCCATTAATTTTGTTTTTAACCTTCCAAACACCTTTATACTTCTCCAATATATACAAACCACTATAGTTACCTTGTAATAGCTTGTCCTCTTTATTAGGAATTAATTTAATGTCCCAAGTACCAGAAATAGCACTAATCTTAGTTGCTTTTTCTTTATCAATTATGAATGTTCCGTTATGGTGTCCGCAAAACAATTCGTTATCCTTAAAAACAAACAAACTCCACACCTGACCTGCTGTACCTTCAATAAATTGAAATGAATCATTACTACCTTCTTGGTTTTTATAAAACAACCCTTGGTTTGTGCCTAAATAAAGATAATTCTTAAAAATTGTAGAAGTATAAACTGTTCCTAATATCCCTTCGTCATCATTAAAAACTTTTACAGGAGATTTGATATTAATACAATTGATACCATTATCTAAACCCACCCAAACATTTTTATCATTATCTTCAAATAAGGATAAAGCTGTATTATTACTCAAGCCATTTTTTTGATTGATATGAAAATTCAATTCTCCTTCATTACTAAGATAAACTATTCCGTTAGCAATGGTTCCTAAGACAAAACTCCCATCTTCAAGCTGAATACTAGTGAAAATACTCATTGCATTAATAATGTGATTTGTAGATGTTCTCCAAGGTGTAAACACAGCTCCTTTTAGTACATAAAACCCAGATTTATGTGTTAGAAATAACAATTCATTCCCTGTAGTGAAAATGTTTATTATTCTATCCTCTTTTAAATCTACATTTGTAATGATTAATTTTGGTTTTCCTTGTTCAATTTTATAAAGACCTTCATTAGTTACATGGTAATAGATAGTATTGTCTACATTAAATATTTTTGTGATTGTGTTTTTTGAATTTATAATCTTAAAATTATCATTTAATGTATTATAAAAATATATTCTTCTTTGAGATTGAAAAAGAATCCACTCTTGATAAGGAAGAATGTTCCAAATATTTTCATCATCAATTAACTTATTATCAAGTTTAAGCACTAAAGAATGGTATTGTAATTTCCCTATAGAGTCTTTTTTATAATACCCAAACTCTTTAAAACAACCTAAATAAATTTTATCATCGACTACATGTAAAGATCTAATGATGGTGTTGTTGGGAGAAGGGGTCATTTTCCATTTCGCTCCGTTATATTCTAATAACCCTCCATTATTAGCTACATAAATATAATTATTAGAGGTTTGGGAAATCATCCAATTTTGATTTTCGCCACCATATTCCTCTGGAGAAAATTTCTCTATAGGAGGAAGCTCTTGACTAAATAAGGTCAAAGAGAATAGAAGTGAAAAAAGTAACTGTAAAATTTTCATTTTTAGGGAAATGGATGATATGACTAAAATTATTTGTAAATATAGTTTTAGAAAATGGAGTAACAAAATAAAGTACAATTATACAGTGTCAATTTTACAAAGACATGACCAACATCAAAAAAGCAGCTAAAGCTGCACCAATTATTGGGCCAACAACGGGAACCCATGCATATGACCAATCACTTGAACCTTTGCCTTTTATTGGCAATATAGCATGCATGATTCTTGGGCCTAAATCTCTTGCAGGGTTGATGGCATAACCTGTAGTACCTCCTAAAGATAAGCCTATAGACCATACTAAAAATGCAACGGGTAATGCTCCTAAAGAACCTAAACCTATAGGTGTATTTGTCTCTGTAAGCGATGCATTCGTAAAATATAACACCACAAATACCAATACAAAAGCTCCTATAATCTCACTTATAATATTAGAAAGTGGATTTCGAATAGCTGGTGCTGTACAAAAAACAGCTCTTTTTGTTTCTTGATTTTCAGTAAGGTCAAAATGATCTTTGTACATAATCCAAACAATAAGTGAGCCTAGCATCGCCCCAATAAATTGAGCTAAAACATAGCTAGGTACTAATACCCATTCAAATTTACCTGCAATAGCTAAACCAATACTTACAGCAGGATTCAAATGTGCTCCACTATAAGGTCCGGCTACGACTACACCTATAAATACCGCCAAACCCCATGCTGTGGTAATGACCAACCATCCTGGGTCTGCTGATTTGGTTTTTTCTAATACAACATTTGCAACTACACCTCCTCCTAAGAGGATAAGTAAAAATGTTCCTATAATTTCTGCAATAAATGGAGTCATGATTTATGATTGATTTATGATTAATAAACAACAATTAACGAGTTTTGAACTTTTAAATTCTGCAATCATTAATAAGCATTTATTACTTGTTAATTTTTATATTTGTTTTTGTTTTTTTACAAGATAAAAATATCACTCTTTAAAAAATACACCCCTAACCCCTCTCAAGAAGGGGTTTTTGAAAAATTTACAACTCTGAACTTATGTTTTTTTACTGATAACTGCCAACTGAACACTGCCAACTTATTTCTCTTTCGTCCAATATTCTAAGGCATCAATGGCTTTATACCATCCTTTAATTTCTTTTTCAATAACCGATCTCTCTGAAGTTGGATTAAAACGCTGATCTACTTGCCATATTTCTTGAATTTCTTCAGTGTTTTCCCAATACCCAACCGCTAAGCCTGCTAAAAATGCAGCTCCCATAGCTGTTGTTTCTACTACTTTAGGGCGTACAGTTGTTGTATTTAATACATCTGCCTGAAATTGCATCAACGTATTATTTATTGTAGCACCACCATCAACACGCAATTCTTTTATGGAAACACCTGAATCAGATTCCATTGCTTTTAAGATGTCCATTGTTTGATAAGCAATAGATTCCAACGCTGCTTTTGCAATATGAGCATCTGTACTACCTCTTGTTAATCCGAATATTGTTCCTTGGGCATGTTGATTCCAATGTGGAGCTCCTAATCCTGCAAAAGCAGGAACGAAATATACACCATCAGAACTATCTACTGAATTTGCTAGCTTTTCAACCTCTTCAGAAGTTTTAATGATTTTTAAACTATCGCGTAGCCATTGTACTACTGCTCCTGCAATAAAAATACTACCTTCAAAAGCATAGTGCGTCTTTCCGTTAATTTTCCAAGCCACTGTGGTTAATAAATTATTTTTAGAAACTATTGGTTTTTCACCAATATTCATCAACATAAAACAACCTGTACCATACGTATTTTTAACCATACCTGGCTGAGTACACATTTGCCCAAACAATGCTGCTTGTTGATCGCCTGCAATACCTGCAATCGGAATTTTTGTCTCGTAAAAGTCAGAATGTGTATGTCCATACACTTCACTAGACTGTTTTACTTGGGGTAATATACTTTTCGGAATATTAAAAAGATCTAATAATTCATCATCCCAAGTCATTGTATTGATATTAAAAAGCAATGTTCTTGAAGCGTTAGAAACGTCAGTTACATGCTGTTCTCCTTTGGTGAAGTTCCATATCAACCACGTATCAATAGTACCCATAATTAAGTCGCCAGCTTCTGCTCTTTTCCGTGCTCCTTCTACATTATCAAGTATCCATTTCACTTTGGTGCCAGAAAAATAGGCGTCAATTACCAATCCTGTTTTTTCTCTTATTAGTTGTTCTTTTCCTTGTTTTTTAAGATCATCGCAATAATTAGCGGTTCTCTTGTCTTGCCAGACAATAGCATTATACACAGGTTCTCCTGTTTTTCTGTCCCAAACGACCACTGTTTCTCGCTGATTGGTAATGCCAATAGCTTCAATGTTTTTAGCTGTTAATCCTTTATTTGTAAAGGCTTCGGTAACAACTTCTGTTTGTGTTGCCCAAATTTCTTTAGGATTATGTTCTACCCAGCCTGATTTCGGAAAATGTTGTGTGAATTCTTTTTGTGCTACAGAAATAATATTTCCATTTTTATCGAAAACTATGGCACGCGAACTGGTGGTTCCTTGATCTAATGCAAGTATGTATTTTTCCATTTTACCGCTCTGATTAATTAATCATTTTGAGCCACTAATCTCACTAATTTTTACGAATAAATACTAAAAATTAAAAGAAAATTACATCAAGCTGATTTTTAGTCTGCCAAATCCAATCTGCAATTTTCTCTTTTAAAAATAACTTTTATTTACAATACGTATTGATTTGCAATTGTGGTAAATTCTTTAATTTGTTGTTGTTGCCACACTTCATCTTTATTTAATTCTTTGGCTAATATTGATGCCACAACTGGTGTCATTTCTATCGCTGCTTTAGCATCTAAAAACAAAGCACGAACTCGTCTCGCCAAGATGTCTTCAACGGTTCTTGCCATTTCATATCTGATTGCCCAAACAATTTCTGCTTTAGTATACGCTAAACGCGGATGCAATTTATCTCCCAATTCAGGTGATTTATTGATTAATTGTTCAATAGAAAATTGATCACTTCCGTAAATATGCAAATGATTCGTTCTATCTACATTTACCATATTTCCATGAATGGATAATTGCTTCGTTTGACTTCTTTTTTTTGGTAATTTACCTACAATAATTGCCTTATTAATGGTGTCTTGAGCCATCCTTCTATAAGTGGTCCATTTCCCTCCAGTAATGGTAATCAATTTAGAGTTGGAAACAATAATTTTATGACTTCTAGAAATTTCTTTTGTTTTTTCTGATTTATCTTTAGGAGCTGCCAAAGGTCTTAAACCGGCAAAGATACTCAGTACATCATCTCTATTCACTTTCTTATTTAAATACCTATTCGCCGTTTCAAGGATAAAATCAACTTCCTTTTCTAGCGGTTTAGGTTCTAGACTATGACTGTCTAATAAGGTATCTGTCGTTCCAACAACCACTTTATCATGCCAAGGTACTAAAAACAATACTCTACCATCGCTTGTTTTCGGAATCATAATCGCATCATTCCCTGGTAAAAAGGATTGATCTAAAACTAAATGAATCCCTTGACTGGGTCTTACAATATTCTTCGCACCTACATTATCCATTTGTAAAATCTCATCAGTAAATACACCTGTAGCATTGATGATAACTTTGGCATTTAAAGTGTAAGAAATATTTGTTTCTGTGTCTTCAGCTATTACTCCGTTAACAAGACCTTTATCATTTTTTAATAACTCTTTTACTTTACAATGGTTTAAAACGGTAGCTCCTTTTTCAATACAAGTTTGTGCAATATTTACCGCCATTCTAGCATCGTCAAATTGACCATCATGATACACCACACCACCTTTTAAATTTTCACTTTTTAGTGTTTCTAATCTTAAGGTTGTTTCTTTTTTATTGATGCGAATGGATTTTCCAAAACTTAATTTTCCTGCTAAAAAATCGTACATTTTAAGTCCGACTGTATAGAAAAAATTATCCCACCATTTGTAATTGGGAATGATAAAGGATTGGTCTTTTACCAAATGTGAAGCGTTTTTCAGCATTAAACCTCTTTCGTAAAGAGCTTCTTTTACCAAATCTATATTTCCTTGAGCGAGATATCTTACGCCACCATGAACCAATTTAGTACTTCTACTTGATGTGCCTTTAGCAAAATCTATCTGTTCTAATAAAAGTGTTTTATAGCCTCGCGTGGTACTATCTAAGGCAACACCTAATCCTGTTGCACCACCACCAATAACAATCACATCCCAATCAGAATTTTCTTGTAATTGTTGAATTAATGATGCTCTTTGAAATAAATTCATTTTATTTTGAATTGTTATATATCGATTCAAAGATACAATAAATTGAAGCAAAACGAAATAAAACGAAACTTAATTTTTAAAATATCCTTTTAATTATTTAATATTTTCTTAGTATTTTTTCGTTTACTTTCATTTTGTTTACATTTGTAATTAACTTCTTATGAAAAGACATCAAATCATATTAGATAAATTAAACAAGGAAAAATACCTTGAGGTACTTGATTTGTGTAAATTACTAGATGTTTCTGCGGTTACCATTCGGAAAGATTTAAAACTTTTAGAAGAAAAAGGACTGTTATATAGAACACACGGAGGAGCTTCATTAGAGAATCCATATATAAATGAAAGAGCAATAAACGAAAAAGAAAAAATTTCTGTTGAAGAAAAAAAGGGCATTGCTCAAGCTGCTGTAAAATTAATTGATGAAAACGACTCTATAATGATTGCTTCTGGCACAACTGTACAGGCTCTAGCAAAATTTATAAAAGCTCAAAAAAAACTAACTGTAATTACCTCTTCTTTACATGTTGTTTTGCATCTTATAAATCATAAAAATATTGAAATTTTACAACTAGGCGGATACATAAGACACAATTCAGCATCTGTTATTGGCAATTATGCTGCCCATATTTTAGAAAATGTTTCTTGTAGTAAATTATTTTTAGGTGTAGATGGTATTGATTTAGAGTACGGGTTGTCAACTACCAACCTCGAAGAAGCCCAGTTAAATAAAAAAATGTTGTCTTCCGCTCAAAAAACTATCGTGCTCGCAGACTCTTCTAAGTTTGGCAAAAAAAGTTTTGCTAAAATTTGTGGTTTAGATCAAATAGATGAAATCATAACTGATAAAGGAATTTCCCGCTCTGTAGTTGATAAATTAGAAGAAAAAGGAATTACTGTAAATATAGTTTTATAATTAATTTCTACCTACATTCTTTAATTTAAGACACCATTTATTTCCTCTTAAATTTGATAAAAACCCTCAAAACTACATTCAAAGTCTTGTTAAAAACAAAATTACATACTATTTATCAATTTTATACGTTATATAATACATTTTAAAACCAAAATACTATGAAAAAGTTATTACTCACATTTTTATTAACCCCGCTGTTTCTTACTGCTCAAACGACAGAAGAAACAAATGCTATAAAAGTGGAGGTTGAAGAACAAGAAACAAATGCTGTCGAAGAAATTATTTCTGACACAAAAGAAACTGTAAATGTTGAAGAGGTTGCTGTTCAAGAAACCCTTACAACTGAAAAACAAGAAAACAAAGTACTTGACGAAGTTTGTGTTTCTGGAAATTGTAAAAATGGTACAGGAACTATGCAATACCAAACGGGAATCTATGTAGGGTCTTGGGAAAATGGTTTGCGAAATGGTCAAGGAAAATATACATGGCCTAATGGTGATGTTTATGAAGGAACATGGCAAAATGATAACCGTCATGGATATGGTGTTTATCTTTGGAATGATGGTTCAAAATATAAAGGAAATTACAGTGTTGGAATAAGAAGTGGATATGGTATTTATTACTATACCAATGGTAATATCTATGAAGGTACATGGCAAAACAATCTAAAACACGGTATTGCAAACTTATACTTTAAAGATAGTGCAAACCTTGGTGGAAAATACATTAATAATAAATATGTAAATGGCACTGGTATCAATAGAGAAAATTATAATTATAAGCCTGTAAGCTTACGATAATTAATACGACTTAAAAAAAGATGGTATGATATACCATCTCTTTTTTATAGCAAGTTCCTGTTTTTAAGAAATTAAAAGCGGGATTTTTTTTATACTTTCGTAAAAAAAATTAAGCAATTGCAAAGAATTATAGTATCTGTCACCAACGATTTAGTTACGGATCAACGTGTACATAAAACATGTACAACCTTGGTAGACATGAACTATGACGTAATTCTAATCGGAAGAAAACTACCCAACAGCATAGCAATTAAAAGAACTTATAAAACAAAACGAATGCGACTTTTGTTTAAAAAAAAGTTTTTGTTCTTTGCTGAGTATAATATTCGTTTGTTTTTTAAATTACTTTTCTTGAAAAAAGACATTTTATTATCAAATGATTTAGACACCTTACTTCCTAATTTTATAATCAGCAAACTGTTTCGTAAAAAGTTGGTCTATGATAGTCACGAATTATTTACTGAAATCCCTGAATTGATTCATAGACCTACCATACAAAAAGTTTGGCTGTCTATTGAAAAAGTAATTTTTCCTAAATTAAAGAATGTATATACTGTCAATAATAGCATTGCTTCCTTTTACAAACATACATACAATGTCAATGTTCAAGTGATTCGGAATATTGCCAAAAAACTCAATAATAAAACTGTTAATCCCGCTTTAGCGGATAAGATAAAGGGCACTAAAAAAATGCTCATTTTACAAGGCACAGGTATTAATATGGACAGAGGTGCTGAAGAGGCTATACTCATGATGCAATATTTAGACAACACCATTTTATACATCATAGGTGGTGGTGATATATATGAGGAATTAAAAAAATTATGTAAATCATTACATCTAGATGATAAAGTTATTATAATGGATAAATTACCTTATAATGAGCTAATGGAATACACTAAAATAGCTGATTTAGGCTTGTCTCTAGATAAGGCTACCAATTTAAATTATGAATACAGCTTACCTAATAAGGTCTTTGATTATATACAAGCCAACACACCTTTATTAGTGTCAAATAGAAAAGAAGTTGCTCAACTGGTTACTAAAAATAAAATTGGTGTTGTGATTGATAATTTTGACCCTAAAAAACTAGCAGAAGCCGTAAATAAACTATTTTCTAACCAAGGTCAATACCGAATTTTGAAAAAAAATTTAGTGATTGCTGCTGAAAAATACAACTGGGAATCAGAATCAGAAAAATTGAAAGATATTTTTGAAAATTTAAAATAATCTGCTCAAAACATTTAGTTTTTATATTGATGAGGGTTTTTCCGTACCCCTTTTTTGAATACTTTACGCACTCCCATTCTCAAAGCATTATCAAACCGTAAAATTATGTCTCTAATTTTTTGAGTTGGTCTTCCTCTAAATGAAGTCACGTGAAAGGTGTCAGTTTTCATTATTGGTTGTTCAGAAAAATAATAATTTGAAACACAACACCTCACTTTATCAACCAGTACTTTATTTACTGAATGCCATGATTTTTGATGTGTAGTCATTACTACCAACCTGTTAAATTTACTAGTAATGGTAACAGGTGAATTTTCTAAACCCTTTGGCCATAATTCTAAATTACCACCAAAAGAATTTTCCCAATTTGGAGTTACATAATACAACACATTTAAGACTCTCCAATATTTTCTATCTTTATCATGTGAATTGTCTAAATGCGGATTTAAAAACTTGCCTTTTGGCATCATTGAAAGTCCACCAGCATAGAGATACTCGTCAGGAAAAACAGCTGTTAATCCACTAATCTCTTCAATTAGCCGAACTACTCTTTCATCCTGAAAAGCATAAAGAACCTCTTCTAGCAAAGGATTGTATTTATCCATTTGATAAGCCACATATTTATACTCTTTTAAGCTTTTTTTTAAAACTGTGTTCTCTACAGAAGGAAATTCTTCAAAAAAACTTGTAGCCAACTCTTTTGGGAGTAAATCATCTAAATAAAAGAAACCTATTTGATTTTTAGACGCTTCAAATTGCTCAATTAACTGCATTTTTTCTAATTGCAATCGTTTAAGAATTAATGATGCTATTTCGATTCTTGTGTGTTTCAAAAAAGATTAATTAATCAAAGATTAAAAGTATAAATAAATTATTTAAAATGTTACCTTAGCATTAATTATTAAAAAACTAAAAATCTCAACCAAACAATTACATATTGTTTCCTTTGATGTTCCTTACCCTCCAAATTATGGCGGTGTTATTGATGTTTTTTACAAGTTAAAAGCATTACATAAATTAGGAGTTGAAATCTATTTACATGTTTTCGAATATGGTAGAGGCAAACCAAAAGAATTAGAAGGTTATTGCAAACAAATCTTTTATTACCCTCGGTATTCGCCAATAAAAAGTGTCTTATCCAAAAAACCCTACGCTGTAAAATCTAGATCAAACGATACATTGGTTCTTAATTTAAAAAAAATAAATGCTCCAATACTTTTTGACGGATTACACACTACTTTCCCATTAATCTATGAAAATTTTAAGCATAGAAAAAAAGTTGTTCGAGCTCATAATATCGAACATCTATTTTATGATGGGCAGTCAAAAAGTGAGAAGAGAATTGATAAAAAAGTGTTTTTTAAAACGGAGGCAATAAAATTAAAACCATACGAAGATATACTTCATAAAGTAGATTATATTTTAACTATTTCTCCATTTGAGCAACAATATTTTAGCACTAAATTTCATAAAAAGTCTATATACATTCCTGTGTTTCATCAAAATAATGCAATAAAAAAACTTTCAGGAAAAGGTGATTTTGCTTTATATAATGGTGATTTAAGAGTCTCTGATAACGTGACGTCTGCCCTATTTTTAATCTCTATTTTTAAAGAAATTGATTACCCTTTGGTATTGGCAAGTAGTTTTAATAATGATTTGATTTTTAATGAGACTCTCAAGTATAAAAACATAGAGTTTGTACTTATTAAAGACGGAAATCACATCAATAATTTAATAGAAAAAGCTCAAATAAATGTACTACCGACTTTTCAAAAAACCGGAATTAAACTAAAATTAATCAACACCTTGTTTAATGGACGATTTTGTGTAGTAACTAATGAAATGGTTGAAGATACAGGTCTAGAAGAATTATGTGAAATTGGTAAGACAAAAGAAGAGTTTGCCGAAAAAATTCTAAGTTTAATTGATAAAAATTTCGATACTAAATTTATAATCCCACGTGAACAAACCTTAAAAATATTTGACACAGAAACTAATGCTCAAAAGATTATTGATCTACTCTATTAAATCACCTCAAAAACTTTTTCATTATCACATTTAATGGTCTTATGAGGGTATTTTAAAATCAAAGGATAATCGTGTGTTGCCATTAAAATAGTTTTTCCTCTCTTATTAATTTCTTCTAAGACACTCATTACTTCTAATGAAGTCTTAGGGTCTAAATTACCTGTAGGCTCATCTGCAATGATTAATTCAGGGTCATTTAATAAGGCTCTAGCAATGGCAACGCGTTGTTGCTCGCCACCTGAAAGCTGAAAAGGCATTTTAAAATCTTTCGTTTTCATATCTACCTTTTCTAAAACTTCGGCAATCTTAGCCTTGCATTTAGAACTGTCTTTCCAACCAGTCGCTTTTAAAACAAATAGTAAATTGTCATGTACATTTCTGTCATTTAGCAACCTAAAATCTTGAAAAACGATTCCTAATTTTCTTCTCAAAAACGGAATCTCTTTTTCTTTCAATGCCTTTAAGTCATAACCTACTATATTACCTTCTCCTTTTAAAAGTGGCAAATCTCCATAAAGAGTTTTCATCAAACTACTTTTACCTGATCCGGTTTTACCAATTAAGTACATAAAGTCTCCTTCAAATAAATCAAGACTAATATCTGAAAGAATTAAACTTTCTTGTTGAAAAATTGAAGTCTCCTTTAAATGCAATATTGGTTTTTTCATCTTCTTATGGTGATTTGGGTCCAAATTTACAGCTAAAATTATCAAAAAAGTTCACTTTGGCTCGAAACATGTGTTATATGTTCTCTAAAATCAAAAATTTAGTTAACAAAATGTTATATTAATTAACAATTATACAATTTCAGATAAATTACACGTTGTTTAAATTAAGTATGTTCTATTTTTGATTGAATATTTAGATACAAGCTCTTAAAACAAACTATTACAATGAAGCATCATTATAATTGGCTGCTAGCCTTATTTTTAATCTTCTCAGTTTCAAGCTTTGCTCAAAAAACTGATATTTATACAAACCCTTTAAAAGAATACAATCACGCTATAGCATTGTATAATAATAGAGATTTTGTGGCTGCAAAACATCTTTTCAATAAGCTAAAAGGTCAGTTTGAAGACAGTTCTGAACGTAAAGCCAATTGTGCTTATTATGAAGCTTTTAGTGCCATTCAAATTGGTGGAGATGTTGATGGGGATAGAATGATGCGTGATTTTGTAGAAAGATATCCTACAAGCACCAAACAAAATACTGCCTTTTTAGAAGTGGGCGATTATTATTTTAAAAATGCAAAGTATCCTTATGCTCTAAAATGGTATAAACGTGTTGAAACAAGAAGCCTTTCTATCAATAAAGAGGAAGATTTTAATTTTAAATATGCCTACGGATTATTTGCTGTTGGAAGCCACACCAGAGCAAAAGAATATTTCCAAAAATTATTGACTTCGCATGAGTATGGCTCTCAAGCTAAATATTATTACGGTTTTATCGCTTATCAAGCGGATGATTTTGACAATGCCGATCGCTATTTGAGTGAAGTGGCAGACGATAAAAAATTAGGTGATGATGTACCGTATTATATGGCAAACATCAAATTTAAAACAGGTGAATTTCAAGAAGCAATCAATATTGCTGAACCTTTTTTAACCAAAGCAGATAGAAAACAACATTCTGAAGTTTCAAAAATTATTGGTGAAAGTTATTTTAACCTCAACAAATACAAAGAGGCGATTCCACATCTTAAAAACTACAAAGGCAAACGTCGTAGATGGAATAATACCGATTATTACTTTCTAGGCTACGCGTATTACCAACAAAATGATTACGAAAATGCCATTGCAAACTTCAATAAGATTATTAGTGGTCAAAATGCCGTTTCTCAAAATGCCTATTACCATTTGGCTGAATGTTATTTAAAAACCGACCTGAAAACTGAGGCATTGAATGCTTTTAGAAATGCTTCTCAAATGAAGTATAATAATGACATTAAAAAGGATGCTTGGTTGAATTATGCCAAACTGAGTTATGAGATTGGAAACCCATATAAAAGCGTGCCTGACGTGTTGCAAGAGTATTTAGACGAATACCCAAAATCGGCTGCTAAAGATGAAATTAGTGAATTACTTATCAGTGCTTATATTACTTCTAAAGATTATAAAGGAGCCTTAACTGCTCTTAAAAATAAAAAGGAAAGCCATCATAAAGATTTGTATCAAAAAGTTGCATTGTATAGAGGTATTCAATTGTTTAACAACAACTCTAAAGAGGAAGCTTCTAAACATTTTGATATCGCAATTAGCAATTATCGAGAAGAGTCAACCACCGCGAAAGCCATTTTTTGGAAAGCGGAAACCGATTATTTATTAAACAAATACAATGATGCCCTTACTGGATTTCAACAGTTTAAAAATATGAGTGCCACTTCTTCAAAAGAAAATGAATTGGTAGATTACAATATTGCGTATTGCTATTTTAAAATAAAAGATTACAATAAAGCTGGAGAGAAATTTCAAGCCTATATCAATAATGCTTCATCCGATAAGAGTAAAGTAAATGATGCTCATTTACGTTTAGGAGATGCTTATTTTGTGTCTAGTAATTACAATGATGCAATTAAAGCTTACAACCATATCATCAACAATAATGGTATTGATAAGGATTATGCACATTTTCAACGTGCTATGAGTTATGGTTTTACAGGTAAAAATAACAATAAAATAATCGATTTAAAATCCTTTTTAAAAACATATTCAAAATCTACCTTACGTGATGATGCGTATTATGAATTAGGTAACTCTTACATAACAGCTGAAAAAAATGAGGATGCTTTGGCTACTTATAACAACTTATTACAACATCATAAACGGAGTTCTTATGTGCCAAAAGCTTTGCTAAAACAAGGCTTAATTTATTATAATATTGAGAGAGATAATGAAGCTTTAGATAAATACAGGCGTGTAGTTAATGAATTTCCGAATACAAGTGAAGCCAAACAAGCTGTTGCGAATGCTCGTCAAATTTATGTTGATTTGGGTCGTGTTGATGAATATGCTGCTTGGGTTAAAGGCTTAGATTTTATCAATGTTACTGATTCTGAGTTAGAAAATGACATGTATGAATCTGCCGAAAAACAATACCTACAAAACAATCGTAAAAAGGCAATTTCAGCCTATAAAAGTTACTTGAAAGATTTCCCTAACGGAGCTCATGCTTTACAATCTCATTTTTACCTAGCAGAAGCTTTATATTCAGAAAAACAACAATCGGCTGCAATACCACATTACAGCCATGTGATTGACCAAGAACGTAATGAATTTACTGAACAAGCCTTGTCAAGGTTATCACAAGTGTATTTAAAAGCTGAAAATTGGGCAAAAGCAATGCCGATTTTAGAACGCTTAGAAGAACAAGCTGATTTTGCTCAAAATATCACTTTTGCTCAAAGTAATTTAATGAAAGGTCATTATGAGTTAGAGCATTATGAGGATGCTGTTGCTTATGCAGAAAAAGTATTGCACCGTCCTAAATTAGAAAACAGAGTAAAATCTGATGCTAAAATAATTATTGCTCGTTCAGCTTTTAAAACTGGTGATGAAAGAAAAGCTCAAGATTATTATGAAGAAGTTAAAAAAATTGCCAAAGGCGAATTGAAAGCTGAAGCCTTGTATTATGATGCTTATTTTAAACATCAAGACGGTAATTACAAAGTGTCTAATACAGTGATACAAACATTAGTAGCAGATTATTCTGCTTATAAATATTTCGGTGCCAAAGGTTTAATTGTGATGGCTAAAAACTTTTACGGATTACAAGATGCTTATCAAGCCACTTATATTCTTGAAAGTGTTATAAAAAACTTTTCAGATTATAAAGATGTAGTTGATGATGCCAAGGCAGAACTACAAAAAATTAAAACTGAAGAAGCTAAAACCAATGAGTCTGTAAACCCTAATAATTAGTATTCAGTTAGCAGTAACAGTTGGCATTGAAGTTATGCAGAAGTTAAGTCGAGGACAAATCAAGCTCCCTCCCGGAGTTTCGGGATTGAGAGGTGTTAAGGGGTGTGTTTTTGACCGCTTAACTAAAGAATAAAAGTTGTAAAACAATTTAAATAGTGTCTTTTGACCTTAGCGTCTAAAGACTAATGATTAAAGACTATAAAATACATGAAAAAATACATTTCAATTCTGATAATTCTTAGTTGTACAGTGACTTTTGCTCAAGTAAAAGATACGCTAGGTACAGAGGTTATTAATGTAGTAAAAGCCTATTCACCAACGGTTTCTGATGCTTTTAAAATTAAATCATCACCAGAAATTGATACCACTACAATTGATTCAAAAAAGCAGCTCAATTATTCTATTTTTTCCATTCCGGTGGCTTCAACATTTACGCCAGCAAAAGGAAAGGCAAAAGTTTTAAAGGTGAATCCGAGTCCACTAGTTTACGACAATTATATTTCTGCGGGTTTTGGTAATTTCACTACACCTGGAGTAGAGTTTTTTGTGCATGGAAACAGTAATAGATATAATGATTTTGGAGCTTTTTTTAATTATATTTCTTCTAAAGGAGGTATTAAAGATGTTGTTTTGAATGATGATTATTTTGATACTCGCTTAGATCTTTTTTACAAACATCAAGAACGTAAGTTTGATTGGCAAATCAATGGTGGTTTTAGAATGCAAAAGTACAATTGGTACGGTTTACCTGAACATATTGGTTTCACACAAACCCTTTTAGATGGTGTCGATGAAAAAATAAAATATCTCGATGCGTATATAGGTGGTAAAATTGATTATAAAGATTCCTTTTTTCAAGGAGGCACGGTAGAATCAAATAGCTTTACGGATGGAGAAGGTAGTGCAGAATTACACTTTATAGCCAAACCGAAAATAGAATTCCCAATTGCATCTGAATATATCAATGCTGATGTAAGAATAGAATTTTTAAACGGAAGGTTTGCTTCACATTATAACAATATAGACGACGATTTAAAATATACTTTTTTCAACCTCGGTTTTAGTCCTAGTTTAGAAATATTACGTAACAATTTAACCGTTAATTTAGGGGTACATTTGTTGTACAGTTCTGGCTCAGGCTCTGGTAATGAGAGTAAAGGTTATTATTACCCGAACGTAACAGCCTCTTATAAGCTAATTGATGAGGTGTTGACTTTATATGCTGGTGTAACTGGTGGTTTACATCAAAACACCTTTAGAGGATACGCAAATGAGAACTCGTTTGTGTCACCTACGTTGAATATAAGACGTACTGACGAACAATACAATGGGTTTGTTGGGTTTAAAGGTAAGTTAGCATCAAATATTGCTTATAATTTTAAAGCCTCTTATAAAAACGAAAGAGACAAGCCTTTGTATAAACTAAATGTGGCAAAAACTGATGGTGATTTACCAACTGCACGTAGTTATGAAATCGGAAATTCATTTAATGTTGTTTACGACACTATCACGACCATCAATGCTTTTGGTGAAGTAACTATAGACCTTTCAAAACAGTTTAAACTAGGTGGAAATATTGAATTCAATCAATACGATACCAAAAATGAAGCTGAAGCGTGGAATTTACCTAGTTTAAAAGCAAGTGTATTTACCAATTACAACAATGATAATTGGTTTGCTGGTGCTGATTTGTTTTATGTAGGTAGTCGTAAAGATCAGCTGGTTATTAATGTACCTTTATCATATACAGTTACCAATATTGATTTAGGTGATTATGTAGATTTAAACTTGAACGCTGGTTATAAATTCAATGAAAAACTAACGGTATTTGCCAAGGTAAATAATGTGATGAACAGTAATTATCAAAAATATACGAATTTTTATGTACAAGGCTTACAGGTGTTTGGCGGTCTCACCTATAAGTTCGATTTTTGAAAAAAATCGAATCCTGTCCCGAAGCTTCGGGATATTTCAGGATCTCATTAAGGTTTTTTCAAAGTTTAAAAGAATAAAATTGTATTGCCCAATTTATTAGTACTAAGTTTTTTTAATTTCCCTTTTACTTATACTAATACGTTGGGTTTTTTTATGCTTAATATTAAGTTTATATCTTGTGCTTTTAAGTACACCCTTTTTAAGTAATATAGCTTTGTTAACCATATCTTTAAGGTCTCGTGTTGCAGTAGATGCAGATGTTTTGGCTATTTTTTTATAATTTTCAGCACTTAAACCTCCTTTAAAACCTTGATGTCTAGAATCAAAAAGGCGTTTCGTTACTTTTAGCTGCCGCTCGTTCATAGCTGCACCATAACGGTCAAAAAATTTCGCTTTTTCAAATGAACTACCTCGGCCCAAGGGCACGAAGGTATCAAAACAATTTCAACTGTGAAGTATAAATTTTTTTATACTCTTCAATCTTACCTTGACCTTTTAAATATTTCTTAATAACCTCTTCATTTGCATATTGACCTACCGTATTAATATAATATCCTGATGTCCAAAATTTTCCACCCCATAAAAAACGTTTAACTTCTGGATGTAACCTGAAAATTTCTCTTGCTGTCAAACTCTTGACTGTATTGACAATCTTCTTGGGAGACATCATCGGAACACTTTGTATCAAAAAATGAACATGATTCTCATCACAACCAATCTCAACAAAATAAATCTC
>CAYRZY010000025.1:2687-19861 GCA_964428855.1 uncultured Flavobacteriaceae bacterium | reverse complement strand
ATAACCATAAGCATATGCTCCTGTTTTTGTAATTGGATCTCCTAGCACTTTAAAGCCTAATAAAGTACCAGAACCTAGTAGTTCTCTAAAGAAACCTACTATGATTAAGATAACTCCATAACCTAATGAATTACCTATACCGTCAAGGAAAGCTTTCCAAGGCCCATTAGCCAAGGCAAAGGCTTCAAAACGCCCCATAATGATACAGTTGGTAATAATTAAGCCTACAAAAACAGATAAAGTTTTACTTAGTTCGTACGCAAAGGCTTTCAATACTAGATCTACGATAATTACCAAAGCGGCAACCACCACTAATTGCACAATAATTCTAATCTTTGAAGGAATAATATTCCGCATCAATGAGATAACTACATTACCAATACCCAATACAAATAGTACTGCTATAGCCATTACTATTGACGCTTTCAATTCTGCAGTAATTGCTAATGCAGAACAGATACCCAATACTTGAATAGTAATAGGATTATTATCCGTTAATGGATCTGTGATTAACTGTGCGTCTTTTTTTGATAAAAGTCCCATATTAATTTTTTAAAGTTTTAAAATAAGGTACATATTGTTTCAGTTCAGATCTTAACATGGCAGAAACTCCATCGCCAGTAATAGTTGCTCCAGCAATTGCATCTACCTCATTATCTGTTTTGTCTTTATTGATTGGATCTGCATTTCCTTTAGCAGCATTAATCCCTTTAAAGACTCCATTACTTAACAAGTGTTCTCCTGTAAAATCATCCATAAAGAAACGTTGTTTGATATTTGCTCCTAAACCAGGTGTTTCCCCTTTATGGTCAATATAAATACCTTGTACAACCATATTGTTGTCCATAGCAACGTATGCCCAAATAGCATCCCATAAACCTTTTCCTCTAATAGGTGCTATGTAAAATGTTTTACTGTCTTTTTTACCAATAAACAAAGGTAATCTTCTTTGGTAAGCAGCATCCTTTGCTGCTGTTTGTTCCTTTTTAATATCAATTAAATAAGCATTAGTATCTTCAGTCACTTTATCACCTTGTATAATAATTTGTTTTTTGATGTATTTTGAAAACTCATCAGCAACCACATCTGTACCCACAAATATTACACTACCTTCATCATTATTATTTACACCCATTGCGTATAGAATATTTTGTTGTTTTTCGATACGCTTATTTTCTTCTATATTAGGTTTTAAAGCAGAAGCTGTAAAAGCCAATAATGAGCCTACAATTAATACCATACCGATGGCAAACAGGATGGTATATGAATTTTTATCTGTTCTTTTTTCCATTTTTATTTTGTTGTTACACAGCATATCGCAGAGGACACACAGACCTGCCTACCGCAGGCAGGGATTTTACAGAGTTTTAAGTTGTTTTAACTTTTATACGTTTTAATCTTTTCTTTACATTGCCTTGAACCACATAATGATCAATAGTTGGTGCAAATACATTCATCAATAGAATGGCTAACATTACACCTTCTGGATATGCAGGATTGAAAACACGAATCATAATAGATAAGAATCCGATTAAGAATCCGTAAATCCATTTTCCTTTATTGGTTTGTGATGCCGTTACTGGATCAGTTGCCATATAGACTACACCAAATGCAAAACCACCAATTAATAAATGATGCCAAAAAGTAGTACTCATTAAAGTATAAAATTTACTTCCTTCAGTAATCCAACCTGCATCAGCAATACCATTAAAAATAAGCCCCATTGCCAAAGCTCCCAACGTTGCACTTAGCATAATACGCCAGCTTCCAATTTTTGAGAATATTAAAAAGAGTCCGCCTAATAAGATTAATAAGGTTGATGTTTCGCCCACAGAACCAGGAATAAAACCGTAGAACATATCCCAAACAGAATATACTACTTCTTTACCTTGTGCTAGGGTTCCTAAAAGTGTTTCCCCAGAAATGGCATCTACTTTTGCACCTGCCAAAATTTCATTGGTTCTTTCTACCGCACCATTTACCCATACTTTATCACCAGACATCCACGTTGGATAGGCGAAGAATAAAAAGGCTCTAATAGTTAATGCGGGGTTTAGAATATTCATGCCTGTACCACCAAACACTTCTTTACCGATTACCACACCAAAAATTACTGCAACGGATAGCATCCATAACGGAATATCAATCGGCACAATTAAAGGCACTAACATACCTGTTACTAAATAACCTTCTTCAACTTCATGACCTTTGATAATTGCGAAAATAAACTCAACTCCTAAGCCTACTCCATAAGAAACAATGATTAAAGGTAGTATTTTCCAAAAGCCAACCATAAAGTTATCAAGTGTCCAAAATTCAGCACTAAAAAACCCTCCTGAAACAGCTTGAATATCGCCAAAAGCTAAATGATGTTGGTAACCAGCATTGAACATTCCGAAAATAACTAACGGAATTAATGCCATGATTACGGTATTCATTGTCCGCTTTAAATCGTCTGCCGCTTTAATATGCGTACCTGCATGCGTCGTATCATTTGGCGTATATAAAAAAGTATGGAGTGCATTAAAAGCTGGAGCAGCTTTTGTACCCTTGTACTTTTCTTTTAAATTGTGTAAGTTTTGTTTTAAACCCATTGTTCTTTTTTTAACCTATTTCTTCTAACATTAAATCCAACCCTTCTCTAATAATTTTTTGATGTGGCTGTTTAGAAACACATACAAATTCTGTCAATGCAAAATCTTCTGGTGCTACTTCATACATCCCTAAGGCTTCCATTTCATCTAAATCTTTATACATACAAGCTTTTAAGATTTGCATCGGATAAATATCTAAAGGAAATACCTCTTCATAACCACCAGTAACCACAAATGCTCTGTGCTCACCATTTGTATTGGTATTTAAATTGAATTTTTTATTAGGAAATAACCATGAAAACGTCAATGCTCTTGTAGAAGATACTTTATTGAAAATAGGTTTTGCCCATCCAAAAAAGTCATAATCGTCTCCTTCTGGGATGGCTGTAATTTGATTATCATAATAACCTATACTACCTTGTTCAGTAACTTGAGTACCCGAAAGCACATTACCACTTATAATTCTAGAATTTGCTTCTAAATTTTCGGCTACTATATCTGCAATACTTGTCCCTGCAATTACCTCAACATAACCTGTTTTAATAAATTGAGCACCCGTTAAAGCAATCGTTCTTTTAATATTGAATTTTCCTGTAAGTAATAATTCTCCAATTACTACTAAATCTTGTGGTGTCACCACCCAAACAACTTCACCCTTATTGATGGGATCAATTTTTGCAATTTGAGTACCTACGTTTCCACTAGGATGTGGTCCAGAAACTTTATGTATTGTCGCTCCTGTTACACTTGCTAATGGTGAGGTAGTATTTTTACCAACACTTATATGAACTTTTCCTGTAGTTAATTTTGTTAATGCAGTAATTGCCGCTTGCAATTCGGCTTCTTTACCTTTTAACACATAATTATAATCAGTTGCTAAAGGAGCACTTGCATAACCTGAAATAAAAATTGATTTTGGTGTTTCTTCAGGGTTTGCAATTACATCATAAGGACGTCTTTTAATAAAAGGCCAGCAACCAGAAGCTAACAACTTTGCTTTCACATCATCAACTGACATGCTATTCACATCATTCTTACCAAAATCATGATACGATTGTGTTTTATCTGCTGCTATTTTCAGTTCTAACACTTTACGTTTCTCTCCTCTCACAATTTCAATAAGTTCACCACTTACTGGAGAAGGAAATAAAATTTTATCATTTGATTTTGCATGAAATAATGCGTCTCCTGCTTTGACTTTAGCTCCAACTTTCACTAAAAGTTTGGGTGTGATTTTATGAAAATCATCAGGATTTACAGCATAAATACTACTTACAGAAAGTGGCGTTGTCGTTTGACTTGCTTCGCCAATAAGTTTAATATCTAAGCCCTTTTTAATACGAATGTCTTGTGACATAAATTAAGATTTGGATTTATTGTCTCTAAAAAACGGTGCAAATTTAAAGATTTTGTATTTGTTATTCGCTTTTATTTAAGATAAATACTTATTTATAATAGTTCTAAATAATTAAATTATTTCTACTTATTTTTACACTTTACACATAGTAAACTGATTTTCATTAATTTTGGTATATCTTTTGCTTTCAAATAATAAAAAAACACAAATGTACAAGTCTATTTTTTTACTATTCATCCTTTTTATTTGCAGTATCAGCAATGCTCAAAGTGAAGTTATTGTTGACCCACCATCCTACATAAAAACAATAGTATTACGATCAAGAGCAACCAATAATTTTTCGCCAATTGTAAAATTAGGAGAACCCCTACTATTAGAATTTGACGATTTAAGCGATAGCCAAGAAGAATACACTTGTAAGATTGAACATTATGATTATAACTGGAAAGTTTCAAAGTTAGTTGCCACAGAATACATAAATGGTTATAATTCTGACTGGATTAGAGATTATGAAAATTCTTTCAACACTGTACAACCTTATACTTATTATAAATTACAAATCCCCAATGAGAAAACAAGCATAAAACTAAGTGGCAATTATCTAATTACCATTATAAATGAAGATGATGAGATTGTTTTCACAAGACCTTTTATTGTTTACCAACCTAAAGTTACTGTTGGTGTAAGTGTACATAAGAGTAGAGATGTTTCTAAAATAAACTCTAAGCATAATATTGAGTTTTCCATCAATCATCCTGATTTACGAATTAACAACCCGAGTCAAGAAATTAAAGTAGCGATTTATCAAAATAGCGATTGGAATACCGTTATAAAAAACATAAAACCACAATTTTACAGAGGCAACCAACTCCTCTATAAATATTCAGATAAAGTTTCTTTTTGGGCTGGCAACGAATATTTATTTTTTGACACCAAAGAAATTAGAAGTGCCACTAATAACATTGCTAAAACAAGACTTGATGGTCTTTTTCAAACCTATTTATATACTGATGAAATGCGTAAAAACAAACTCTATACATTCTACCCAGATGTGAATGGAAATTTTGTAATCAGAACTATTGATAGTGATAACATTGCATTAGAAGCCGATTACTCTCAAGTACATTTTGCATTAGAAGCCTTAACGGATGTCAATGAAGATGCCATTTATGTCTATGGTGATTATAATGACTGGCAATTAAATGATGAGAATAAAATGATTTATAATGAAGACTATAAAATCTACACCTGTACATTATTATTAAAACAAGGATTTTACAATTACAGCTATGTGACTGCTAACGCTAAAGGAGAAATAAACAATCGTGCTATTGAAGGTTCATTTTACCAAACTGAAAATGATTATTCTGTATTGGTCTATTACAAACCTATAGGGAGTAAATACGACCAAGTAATTGGATACGGACACGCTAATTCTGAAAATTTACGCAACTAAAACACCATTAGAGCATCTACTAAATAGATTTAATCATCTTAAAGATAAAATCCTTATCTTTGTCTTAACATATACACTGTATACAACTATGGTTCAACAAGTAACAAATGGAATTAAAATCTCTGTACAAACAAATTTTGAAGGCGTCTGTCATCAAAATAACAGAATGTGTTTTTCTTTTAGTTACAGCATTACTATTGAGAATCAGAGTAATGACTCTGTACAATTAACCAGTAGACAGTGGAAAATTTTTGACGCCCTAAAGAACCTTGAAATTGTAGAAGGTGAAGGAGTCATTGGTGAAAAACCAATTCTAACCCCAAAAATGACTTATACTTACAAGTCATTTTGTAACTTATCTTCCCCAACAGGATCAATGAAAGGACATTACAATATGATTAATTTTACGACTACCAAAAATTTCAAAGTACAGATTCCTACTTTTCAATTAACGGTTCCTGCAATTTCTAATTAGTACAACCACCCAAACTTACCTTACTATCGTTTTCTGTGCATTATTCAATATAATTCTTTACTTTTACTCTATAAGTTATTATTTAACGTGAAATCAACAACCCGATTTAAACAAAACATAAGAGGTTTAGAATGCTTAAATTGTAAGCAACCAATTTCTGACAAGGATAACTTCTGCTCTAATTGCGGACAGGTAAATGATGAGTTACCACTAAGCATTAAACAATTTATCTCTGAGTTCTTTTCCGGTTTCTTTTCATTTGATACTCGATTTTTTAACACCTTTGTGCCTTTACTCTTTAAACCAGCTAAAGTATCAAAAGAGTATATTGAAGGTAAACGAAGACGTTATGTAAACCCGTTTCAATTGTATTTACATGTTACTATTATTTTCTTTTTAATACAAGGCTTATTTTCTGTATTGGAAGGATATGCAATAGCTGATAGTAATGAAACAACTGAAAACGCTCCTGTTAACGATATTGATGAAGGATTTTTAATATTTAAAAACGTAAGTGATTCAATTCATAAATTGACTAAACAAAAAACAGAAAAACATATAGATTCAATACTCAATTCTAACACTTTTTTAGAGCAATTGAATAATAACGCTTTAAACACAAAACAAAAAGATTCTATATTTCACTTGACCTACAAACCAAGCTTATCCTATATTTCAAACTTATTTGACAAAGGAGATTTAAATAAATGGGAACATAAATTACATTTTCTAGAATTGAAACAGGATGCCATTGAACATTTAAAAACAATTTTAAAGGCTGAAAAAATAAATTATCAATTACCTGCAACAACAAAATTTTCTATTGAAAAAGAATTATTGAATGAAAACCATGATCAGAAAACTAGTAAAAAAATTAACGTCTATATAGGGTATAATGAAAAACATCCTGATTTTTCAGTTACAGAAGCTCTTGAAGACATGGGGCAAGAAAAAACAAGATGGAATATTTTCTATTATACAAAAGCACAAGATTTTAATAAATTTAAAAACGACTCCAATTTTAGAAAATCATATTATGACCGTATTGTTTCTAAAATATCAATAGCCTTATTTTTTATGCTACCTATTTTCACCTTATTTCTTTCACTACTGTATATTAGAGGTAAGAAGAATTACACAGAACATTTAGTGTTCGTTTTCAATGTACAAACAGTGTTTTTTATCTTGATGATTTTCTACACCATTTTTAATAGTATATTCAAAACTGACGTTGGTATTAGCATTATTATATTAGTATTTCTCTTTTACCTCTACAAATCTTTACGAAATTTCTACAAACAAAAAAGATTTAAAACCATTATTAAATTCTTGTTGTTAAATTTTGTGTTTGTACTACTTTCTACTGTAGGAGGCCTACTTATTTCCTTTTTAGCCTTTGCTCTTTAAATAACCCTTTCTTCATTTTGATAAATCCCGTAGGGATTTAATGTTTATAAATAAGATGTTATACTTACTCGGTACGACTCCGAAGGAGTCGAATTCACTCTATATAAGCTGCTTTTACAAACGTTTGAATCCTATGGATTCATAAATTAGATATTCTGTTTTTTTCAATTGAAGTTTATGCAAAGCTTCTGTTTTTATCAATCCCCAATTCTGAGTCCTCGGCCTTGCACAAGCCAAACTAATGCTTTATCAACTGCCCTAAAAAGTTTCTATCCTTGCTTTTTAATTCAATTTTCAATGAAAACTTATTATTTTCTGACCAGTGAATCGAAGAGTTTTTAATCAAATTCAAGGCTTTTAGTTGTTTTGGCTTAAGAGGAATATCTAATGGTTTTTGTAAGTACTTTTCCATATCAAAATAAAAATTCAACTTTGAAGTTGCTTTTTTAGAACCTTTATTAGTTTGCTTTTCAGCTACTGATAGCTCTAAATTATCCTTGGTATTTACTGCAATAAATTTATATACAGGTATTGTCGTAAACAATGTGTCGCCATCATGTACTTGAATGGCATTTTTCCTCCAAAAATAATCTGACAAATCTGAAGGCTTTTCTTTACCTAGTTTAATGTCAAGAGCTGGAATCACCTTTTCTTGAGTGGCTATTTTTTTAACTTTATTAAAATCATCATCAAATTCATATGTTACAATCGTATCTGTTGTATTCTCTATAGATGCTAAATTCAAATAAAGCTGACCATCCCATTTATTGACAATAGAATCCAACGATAAATGGGTGATTTCATCAAACTTAATCTTACCTCTATCCACAAATTCTTTGAACTTTAAATTGTCTTTATTAATTTTTGCCGTAAAAAAACTTACGGGATTTCCAATCATTTCAGGCGAGGTATTGCTCATGAAAAAATCGGAGGCTAAATTTCCTGTAATTTCAAAAAGACCTTCTTTAAAATTCGCCTCTAAAAAACCATGTTCTTTTGAAGAAAAACTAATATCACTTTTAGTAGTAAGTATTGGTTTCAATAATTCAGATGCTGGAGGTGAAAATTCTGTTTCATTAAAAATAGCTGTTACAATTTCAGAAATATCATCCTCAATACTCCCGAAGTCTCGGGACTTAATCACATGTACTAATTTATTACCTTGTATGGCCAAAACCAAATTACCTTTGCTATAAAATTCAGTAGTCTTTACCTTAGTTTTAATGAATTTTTCTCGTAAAAAAAAGTGTGTAAATTTCTCTTTATCCTTTAGATTAAAAACTGTACTAAACCAATGATTCTTATAGGTAGTTTTATTTGAAAAAAACAATACATTTTCAGGAATTTCAACACCACTAATAAATGGGAATTTATTTTTCTTAATGCTATCCTTTTCTCTAGGTCTAGATTTTAAATACGTAATTGGGTGTGCTAAAAAATCGAACAATAAGTCATTCTCAATCTGTCTTAAATGTACATTTACAACAGCTGTAGCACTTTTAGGAACTCTATTTTTAAATACTTGTGATTGATTATACCTTAACAGGTAGGCCAGCAACAAAAGTACAGCCAAGCCAATTAAGGTATAAAGAATTTTTTTCTTCATGTTTAGAATTAATCTACAAACTCAAGAAAGTCTAATAGTACTTTTAATGAATTCTTACGATTCTTTTCAGTCTCTATAATAAACTCAGAATAAATAATGCTTCCTTTCATTTTACCAGTCAGATAAGCATCTTTCAGATTGTCTTTTGCATAATCAGCAAATTCTTTCTCACTTTTACTCAATTCAGATTCAGGTATTTTACTTATTAATCTATCAATATCCATATAAAAAACAGAAGAATTTTTACGAATTAATTTTTTATGAGCACCCCCTTTAGCAGCAACTCTATTACTGATAATATCTGTCAGTCTTTTTTCTGAAGTAGTTAGAAAAATCTTTTCATCTTTTATTACTGCAAACAAATCAAACGGAGTTTTGCTTGGTAAATTTAATTTATAGTAATTTTTCTTTGTTTCGAAAGCTTCATGTTTTACACCTAATCTAATCAATCTGAATAATAATTTTTCGTTTTCAGAACCAATCATTATAGTGAAATCAGGACTTGCCTCTTTCTTTGTTTTCTTTACTTCTGTTTCATTATAATCATCATCATACTCATACGTAGTATACGTTATGTCTTTTTCAATAACATCATTTAAAACAAACAGCATATCACCAGTAATCAACTCACCGACAGCTTCTTCGTCTAAAATTAATGAAAACAAGTCAGCAGCAACAGAAGTTTCTTCATTATATTCAGGCAACATCCCTCCATAAATTTCTGACATTAATCTTGGATATTCATCTAAAACTGCTTCTGTATTTATAGCAAAACTCGCATAAGACAATACATCATTTTCATTGAAATACTTAAAAAATGATTTGTCTAATTTAGAAGCATACATCTTTTTAAATGCTTTTTGCCATTTATCATTAACCTCCATTTCTGAAGTCATTCTAACTTTATCCTCTTCAAAATATAGTTGTGCAACCATTGATCCAAAACCTAATCTATTATTATCATTATTCATATTCATGCTTGAACCCATTGCAGAGTAGAAGCTAGAATTCATCATGTCATTCATCATACCTCCATAATTATTAATCCATAACGTAGCAGAAGCTTTGCTGTCTTTAGATTTTAGATAACTTTGATTAGATACAATTGAAGCTCCATTATAATTAAACAATTGTTTTGCATAATTTGCAACCCAAGTACCAGCTACCCTATTCTTAATTTCGTAGAAACCTTCATCTTCATTCAACGCTTGTGCTTCAAACCTTTCTCTATTTGAAGAAAAATATGAATAAGAAGGCATTCCTCCAGAAAGAATCAAAATATTATCATTCCACATCATATTCAAATCTGAATCTTCTGAATAGTGACTTACATTCCCTTCTCTTACCACCTTTTTTTTGCCAGATTCATCTAATAATTTTTCAAAAGCAACTCTGTTATTAAGCTTTATCAACCCTACATAATACGTAATACTATCTGTTGGTTGATAAAAATAAAAAGCATCGGAATTTACATCTAACCCCAAATCTGAGACACCATTAATATGTGGCTTATCTTCTTTAACTTCTTTAATAATTTCTTTAATTACTGAGTAATTTTCAAACTCTGTAAGTGGTACTAATTCTAACAGTCGATTACCATCAACAGTAATCACTACTTTTGTACTTGCAGGTATTTTACTTTCTAAAGATTGAGCAAAACTTATAGTTGTTGCAATTAAGGTTATGGTTAGAATAATTTTTTTCATTGGGTACATATTGGTTTTGTTTTATAATGCTAAATTAGTCTTTATGTTTGTTTTAGAAGGCAAGTAATTTATATCTGTTGTCATCTAATTTATATTTGCTTCAAATCACCTTTTATTCTTTATAAATATTGATCTGATTTATTAATTTAGTTTCCTAATTTGATTTTATTCTTTATTGAATTTCTGTTTTTGATAATATCTAGTGCAGATACCTTTAACATGATGGCTTTTTTACTTCCAGAAATTTTAGCCATTTTATTTTCTGAGGACACTATAGGTTTTGAAAAACGATAAATACTTCTAATTGAAGCTGTCTCAAACACCTTTCTATCCTCCATATTCGTGTTTTTAATCTCTTTAGCTACATCATAATGATAACTTCTTGTAAAAGTTTGTGTTGCTTTATTAAAAGAAAAATGCTTATGATTTTTGATTCTTTGTGCTTCTTTTTTTGAACTAAAATTTGAAATTACCGTATTTAAAGCGTCTACATTATTAAAACTACATGAAAGGGTGAAAATAAAATCTTCCATATTTATGGTATTACTCACATTGCTAATTCCGTTTGTGCTTTTAATTGTTTTTACAATGCCTGCAAAGTGTTTTTTAACCTCAGCTTCTGAGGGCACTCGGTAATTATTAACACTATCTAATAGCATTATTGAATTGATTTTAGTCTTACTTCTACTCAAATTCAAGGTCAATGTAACATCACCTGAACCATCATCATTCAAAGTTACTTCTTCAATAACTTCAAAACAGCCCGTCAATAGCAGTAAAAATCCTAAAAAAATAATAGTTATTCCTTTTTTAAACATAGTTGTAAAATTAGTTGCAAGAATACTGAATATAACGCACTTATCTTAAATAAATTATCCTATTCATCTCATTATAATAAGTTATCATCATTCAATTAACATTGAGTATATTTTCAACAGTACAAAGATGCCTTCTATTTCAAAAACAACAACCCCTGAAAACCGTGAAAATTACAATCCTAAAAATTGGGGTTTATATCTCCTTATAATAAACAACAACCTTGCCATCTTCTTTTTTTATTGAGGTAATGCTTACGGTTCCAACTACTTTTCTGTCCATCATTACATCAATATTAGAATCGCCCACACCTGCGTTATTATGAAATTCTAAAATATTTTCACTTGTAAACTTATGTTTCTGTTGCCAATCAGCAAACCAATCTTTTCGCAACTGTTTTACACTTTCATCATACAATGTTGAAGACGACCAAATATGTGGTTCTTGTGGCATTTCTTTAAAATGCTTTTGCTTTCCATCCCAAACAAACTCAATCAATTCTAGTGTGTCATTCCAATCAACAATAGTTAATGTAAATTGCTCAACACCTTCTAAATCAATTTTATCTAATCCTTTTCTAATATCGTCAACTTTAAGTAAGTATTTTACAATAATGCCTCTGCTTTTTTTATAAGATGCTCTTGAAGTATGATATGTAAATCCGCCATTTAACAAACAAATCAATCTGCTTTTAGAGCTAGTACCTATCCAAGTTCCGCCAGCTTTCCCATCTTTAGGATAATTTAGCTTAACACCATCTTCTAAATATTTTTTAGGATGCAACGCTTTTTCCCGTGAAAACGGAACATCTCTACTTGATGTTAAAATAAAATCGTTTTTTCCTAAAGGAAGATAGGTTACTGTGCACATAAAAAATGTTTAACTGTTTGACAAAACAATAATCAAAAACTTACAAATAAATCGTAACTTTGTTTCTACAAATTTAATCGAAAAATAATTATAAAGATACTGAAACTCCCGAAGCTACGGGATAATATTATTAAATAAAATTTAATCAAATGGCAACAGGATTTTTTAATGTACCCAACCCAATAAATGAACCCGTAAAATCATACGCACCCAACAGTGCAGAACGAAAAGAATTATTAGCAACCTATAAAAAAATGTACAATGAAAATATTGACATTCCTTTTTATATTGGTGGCAAAGAAATTAAAACAGGAGATACCGTTTCAATACACCCTCCACACGATCATAAACATACCGTTGGTCAATATCATAAAGCAGAAAAAAAACATGTTGAATTGGCAATTTCTAACGCATTAGAAGCTCGTGAAAAATGGTCAAAAACACCTTGGGAACATCGTGCGGCTATCTTTATTAAAGCTGCAGAATTATTAGCAGGACCTTACCGTGCTAAAATGAATGCAGCAACTATGATAGCTCAATCTAAAAATGTAATGCAAGCAGAAATTGATGCCGCATGTGAAATGATAGATTTCTTTAGATTTAATGTTCAGTTTATGACTGAAATTTATGCAAATCAGCCTATTTCTAGCCCAGGTATTTGGAATAGGATGGAATACCGTGCTTTAGAAGGCTTCACTTATGCAATTACTCCTTTTAACTTTACATCTATTGCTGCAAATTTATGTGCTGCACCTGTAATGATGGGTAATGTTTGCGTTTGGAAACCTTCTGATAGTCAAGTCTATTCTGCTAAAATCATAGTAGATTTATTTAAAGAAGCTGGTTTGCCAGATGGCGTTATTAACGTTGTTTATGGTGACCCTGTAATGATTAGTAACACCATTTTAAATCACCCTGATTTTTCAGGATTACATTTCACAGGCTCTACAAATGTTTTCAAATTATTATGGAAACAAATTGGTAACAACATCAATAAATACAAAACCTACCCAAGAATTGTTGGTGAAACTGGCGGTAAAGATTTTATATGGGCTCACGCTTCTTCAAACGCCCTACAGGTTGCAACAGCAATTACTAGAGGAGCCTTTGAATATCAAGGACAAAAATGTTCTGCAGCTTCAAGAGCTTACATTCCGAAAAGTCTTTGGGCGGCTGTTAAAAAGCATGTAATTGAACAGGTGAAATCTATAAAAACAGGAAGCCCAGAAGATACTTCTAACTTTGTAAATGCCGTAATTCACGAAGCTTCCTTTGACAAAATTTCGAGCTATATAGATCAAGCCAAAGCGGATAAAAACGCAGAAATTGTCGTTGGTGGTAACCATGACAAGTCAAAAGGATATTTTATAGAACCTACCGTTATTTTAGCAAAAGATGCTAAGTACACGACTATGTGTACGGAATTATTTGGCCCTGTAATTACCATTTATGTATATGAAGATGCCGACTGGAAAGATTCTTTAACCTTAGTTGATGAAACTTCTGAATATGCTTTAACTGGTGCAATTTTTAGTGGTGATAGATACATTATTGATTACGCTTGTAATGCCTTAGAAAATGCTGCAGGAAATTTCTATATCAATGACAAACCTACCGGTGCAGTAGTTGGGCAACAACCTTTTGGTGGTGCTAGAGGCTCAGGAACCAATGACAAAGCTGGTTCTGTTTGGAATTTATTACGTTGGGTGAGTAACCGTACTATTAAAGAAACTTTTGTGCCTCCAACAGATTATAAATATCCTTTTTTAGAGGAGTAAAAATCCTTTTAAAAACTAGAGTATTCCTTGAAATTAGTGAATATCTTCTAAAAACTTAATTACTTAGACTGTCATGGTTTAAGTAATTTTGTTTTTTAACCAAGCTTATAAAACAGAAAAATGAAAAAAATTTACTTCTATGCATTTTTATTAATATGTAACGTCTCCTTTGCTCAATATGGCAATGTTTCAACTATTGCAGGAACAGGAAATCAAGAGTATAGTGGAGATGGCGGACAGGCCTTAGATGCCGAAATTAGTTTACCAACAGGTATTGCTATTGACAATGCAGGAAACATCTATTTTTCTGAAGTTGGCAATAGCGTCGTACGTAAAATAGCAACTGATGGCGTTATTACAACAGTCGCAGGTATGATTGGTCAATTTGGTTTTAGTGGTGATGGTGGAATTGCTACATCTGCAAAATTAAATTTTCCAACAGGTATTGGTGTTGATACTAACGGAAATCTTTATATCTGTGATAAAGAAAATCACAGAATTAGAAAAGTAGATGTAAGTGGTAACATCACGACTGTGGCAGGAAACGGAACAGAAGGTAGTGATGGAGATGGCGGACAAGCAATTTCAGCACAATTAAACACACCTCAAGGCGTAGTCATTGATGCCAATGGAAATCTTTATATTTGTGATGACCTTAATAATAAAATTAGAAAAGTTACTACCAATGGTATTATAGCTACAATTGCAGGAACTGGAGAATATGGTTTTTCTGGTGATGATGGTTTAGCAACTGCTGCAAAACTGAAAAGCCCTGTAGATATTGATATTGATATTGCAGGAAACATCTTTTTTGCTGATGATGATAGAATTAGAAAAATAGATGGTAATGGTATAATTACTACTGTTGCTGGCAAACAGAGTTTTGATGAATTTAATGGAGATGGCGGATTGGCTGTTGATGCAAAATTTAATGAACCAAGAGGGGTAATTATAGATGCTTTAGGCAATATTTTTATTACAGACTCAAGCAATCATAGAATTAGAAAAGTTACAACTGACGGTATTATAAACACTATAGTTGGCACAGGTAGTACTGGGTTTTTTGGTGGTGGATTTAATGGTGATGGGCAATCTGGAACTGACACTCAATTAAAATCTCCTTCTGATATTACTATTGATGGGGCGGGAAATATAATTATAGCAGATTATAAAAACCATAGAATTAGAAAACTAAGTGCTTCTGCTCTTGGTGTAAGTAATTTTGGATTAAGTAAGGTTAATTTATTCCCTAACCCGATAACAAATGGAAAACCTTTAACCATAGAATCACAAGAGACAATAACTCACATCTCTATTTACAATACAGTAGGTCAAGAAATCTATAGCGAAAATCTGAATTCAACAAAGCATTCACTAAACTTAAGAGGTCAAAAATCTGGTGTTTATTTTATAAAAATATCATTAGCTAACGCTAATATCAGCATTCGTAAATTGATTGTCAACTAGGTTCAATTACTTAAAGTGAGAATTTAATTAGTAAATATTCTATTTTAGAAAAATAAATAAAAAACGTTAAGTATTCTAAACCTAGAATCATCAACTCATTGGAAAACAAAAAAGCATATAAAAAAACACCTATTGGGTAATTTATAGGTATATATGTACAGTGTTCATAATACTTACAGTATTACCATTTGTAGTTCCAGCAAATGCCTTTAGCTATCATTACTCTATGTTTATAATCATAGGTATACAATTTATTCCTCTATTAAATGATAAACTAGACACTTCTGAGCCTGTTTTGTATGATTCTAAAATTAAAAAAAAGACGGTGTCTTTAGGAAAAAAAGCATTAATACGTTCAAAAAAACACAAACTAATTATTGAGCCTTGGGAGCAATACAAAGGGCGTAATGCTCAAATTATTAAAATTTCAGAGCAGCTCTATAAGACTAAGAAAGATGGCTATATTGTTCAAATTGAATATCACAAAGGAAAATTTAATATTCCGTGGTTTATAATTATAAAGTAAAATCTCAAACCATTATTCATTTCTTTAAGTCTTAAAACTTAACGCTATGCATCATCAATATAGCAACACACTACTTTGATTTGTTTAAAAAACCTTCAATAAAACAGTCTGAAAACTTAAAATGATTGCTTTAGGGAAATTAGGCTTTATTACCAAAGAAGGTATAGATGAGAAAGACAAAGCCACGGTCTACTTTCCTCATTCATATAATTTTTCAGGAGAATTATTTATTATCCCACTTGCAAATATAAAAACTGTCGATATCAACTCTAGTGATGTAATGAAATTTGTAGTCTCTGCAGGATTAACGGGTTGGGACAAAGATGAAGAAAAATAATCTCTTGACTTTCTTAATGAAAAAGGCTAACTTCGTTTACTTGTGCTGAACTCGTTTCAGTATCACCAAATATAAATCATTAAAACGCATTCATATTATTTCGATAAACGAACAAATGACCCGTCCTAAAATATGTTCAGACATATAACAATAACTTCTCCAAACAAAAAACCCTTTTGAAATTCATCAAAAGGGTTAAAAATTTGTATAATAAGAGTCTCTAAGCCTTATCTTTTGGGCAAGTACATTCGGCTTTTGAATGTCCACATTTAGCACATTCGGCTTTAGAATCTTTATCGCAAGTACAATCAGCTTTTGAATGTCCACATTTAGTACATTCTGCTTTAGCATCTTTATCACAAGTACATTTTCCTTCAGGGCATTTGGTACATTCTTTTTTAGCTTTATCACCTTCACATTTACATTCTCCTTCTGGACATTTGGTACATTCACCATCATGTTTATGCTCTGACACTTCTTTACCAGCCTTTTTTGCTTTTAAATCCATTTCACAAACAGGACATTTACCTGCTTCTGTATAACTTTTACCATGTTCACAATCCATCGGACATTGATAAACTTGGTCAGCTGATGCTGTTTCACCAGTTGTTTCTTCTGTAACATCTGCTTTTTTATCTTTTTTACAAGATGTAAAAGATACCCCTATAATAACAGCTAAGACCAATACTAAAACTATTTTTTTCATTTTTATTATGTTTTTGATTTTACAATGATAATATATTTATCTAAAAAAAAATCTAAAAGTTATTATTACTTAT
>CAYRZY010000025.1:0-2587 GCA_964428855.1 uncultured Flavobacteriaceae bacterium | reverse complement strand
TTTACAATGATAATATATTTATCTAAAAAAAAATCTAAAAGTTATTATTACTTATCAAAACAAATTTCTAACTAAGTAGGATTAATAATTGATTCTAATTTTAAAAACATAAGCCTATTGCTCATAATTTCTATATTAAATAGAATTAATAAGTTGCCCCATCATTCCACCAACTTCATGAATAAGCAAATGGCAATGATAAATATAAAGAACTATAGATGTAAAATCATCAAATTTTACAATAAAACTAACAATTACATAATGTCAAAATCTGAATCATTTAATAGATTTGGATTATAACCATTTATGGTCATGACTTCTTCCACACTTGTGTTTGTAGCACAGTAAATTCCGTTTGGAAACTCAGATGCATAACTTTTTAAAAAACGGTGACTATTCATTCCATAAAAATTAATTAAAATTTCTGCACGTTTTCCTAGTGTAAGCTGTAATCCTGTTAACGGAAGATTATCAGAAAGTAATCCTCCATTTGATGCAATTTGATAAAAAGTTTGATTACCACTTAACCCAAAATTAAATACTCGCATCGACGATCTGTTAAGAACTCAAAACAGAACAACTTGCTCAGAAAAGGTTAAAGCAGCGTCAACTTTTGCATTAACCATTATGATGTCATCAGCATAAGGAGTTACTATCGGATTACAGTCATCAATATCTTTCATTTGAACCACTAATGGAAAATCATCTACGCCGTGTATTCTTGACAAGTTTAAAGTGGCTTCATCTATATCTTACACATGAATCAATCCTACAACACCCTTTGAACCACACTCATTGTTTTTCATGTAAATACGGTTGATACTGATTAGGTTGCTATCTTATTAAGAATTGTAAAACTAGGGTTCTATGTAGTATTTAGATTAATAATGCATTTTGTGCGATTGCACCATGTACAATCATAAAAGTAATTAATAATAATCTATTCATGATTTTGGTTTTAATTATTTTAATGAAACATTACGTAATCGCAACGAATTAACAATCACCGAGACCGAGCTAAAGCTCATGGCTGCTGCTGCAATCATTGGTGATAATAATAATCCAAAAAATGGATATAATAATCCTGCTGCTACAGGAACTCCTAAAATGTTATAAATAAAAGCAAAAAATAGATTTTGCTTGATATTCTTCATTACTGCTTTACCCAAATTAGTTGCCTTTACAATACCTAATAAATCACCTTTTACTAAGGTAACTTCGCTACTTTCAATAGCCACGTCTGTTCCAGTTCCCATAGCAATACCAATATTCGCTTGTGCTAATGCAGGTGCGTCGTTGATCCCGTCTCCAGCCATAGCTACTATTTTTCCTTCAGCTTGTAATTTTTCAATTACTCGTAATTTATCTTCAGGCAAACACTCAGCTTGAAAAGAAGTTAAATTTAACTGATCTGCAACCGATTTTGCAGTTCGTTTATTGTCGCCAGTTAGCATAATTACATCAATACCTTGCTTTTGTAATTCATTAATGGCTTGCTTGCTCGTTTCTTTAATAGCATCTGTAATGGTTACATAACCTTCTACATTTTCATTGACTGAAATATACGAAACTGTTTTCCCTTGTTCTTGTTCTACAATAACTTTTTTATCAATGTCTTCGGAAAGATTTACTTTTACCTGTTCCATTAATTTTTTGTTTCCGATGGCAACTTTTTTCCCATCAACAGTACCAATAACACCTTTTCCCATTACGGCTTCAAAATCTTTAGATTCTGAAATTGAAACACCTTTCTTTTTTCCGAAGTGAATAATGGCTTCTGCTAATGGATGTTCGCTATATTGATTTAAAGAAGCAATGTTTATCAGCAATTCTTCATCATATTCTCCTGAAGCATTAACTACCTTTTCAACCGATGGTTTTCCTTCAGTAATTGTTCCTGTTTTATCGGTAATTAACACACCTACTTTATTTAAGTTTTCTAAAGCTTCGGCATTTTTTATTAAAACACCATTTTGAGCACCTTTACCAACTCCAACCATAACTGACATTGGTGTTGCTAACCCTAATGCACAAGGGCAAGCAATTATTAAAACTGCTATGGCATTTACAAAAGCGAAAACCATTGTTGGTTCTGGACCAAAATAACGCCAAACAATAAATGTGATCACTGCTACCAAAATAACAATTGGTACAAAATATTTTGAAATTTTATCAGCTAATTTTTGAATTGGTGCTTTAGAACGACTTGCATTATTTACCATTTGAATAATTTGTGATAATAAAGTTTCTGAACCCACTTTTTCGGCAGACATCACGAATGATTTATTCCCATTTATCGTTCCAGAACTTACATTATCACCAATACTTTTATCTACAGGAATAGGCTCTCCAGTAATCATGGACTCATCTACATTACTTCGACCCCCAGTTATTTTACCATCTACAGGAATTTTATCACCTGGCTTTACACGTAATAAATCGCCTTTTTTAATGGAATGAATGGAAACTACTTTATCGCCTTCTAGTGTAACCAATACTGCTTCACTTGGTGCTAATTTTAAGAGTTCTTTTATCGCTCCACTAGTTTGGCTGTGTGCTCTGGCTTCTAATAATTGCCCTAATAAAA
>CAYRZY010000024.1:0-19898 GCA_964428855.1 uncultured Flavobacteriaceae bacterium | reverse complement strand
ATACCGAATTTTCCAGTTGCTGCTACCCATCCTAACATAAAAGGAATAGCACCAGGGATAGCACCTATAAATACAACTAAAGGTGTTACTGATTTTAAAGGTGTATAAGCACTGGTGTATAAAAATATAGAAATTGCCCCAAACATTGCTGTTTTTGGGTTTATGATATATAATGTAACAAGTCCGATAATTGTACAAATAACCGCTATGGTCATTGCGGTGTTTATTGACATTCTTCCAGCAGGCAAGGGTCTGTCTTGTGTGCGTTTCATCAATTTATCAGTGTCTTTTTCGATAATTTGATTGAAAGCATTAGAAGCACCTACCATAAAATAACCTCCAAAAGCCAACAGTAATAAAGTTGGAATATGAATGGTTTCTACGGCTAATAAATATCCTGCTACAGCAGAAAAGACAACACTAATAGATAAACCGAATTTTGTCAACTGCTTAAAATCATCTAAAGCAGAAGTAAATGTTAGTTTTTGGGTTGTTGTATTTGACAATGTTTGCATTTTTTGTGCTTAAACGCTGCAAATATATTTATAATTAAGGAATAAACTAGTTTAAAATCAGCCTATAAAAATCTTATCTATAAAAAAGTAAAAAAAGGCTTTGCAATTTACAGAAATGTATTAAATTTGCCCTCGCATTTGTGATAAGCAAATGTAAGTTCTTTAAAAATAAAATACGAAAGTTGCTTTACAATTGATTGTACTTTCGAATACGCGAAAGTAGCTTCCCGAAGTTTCGGGAGTAGAGCATAAAGGTTAATTATTAGAATTAACCTCGCTCAGAAGCAATTTTCGATACTGCGAAAGTAGCTCAGCTGGTAGAGCATCACCTTGCCAAGGTGGAGGTCGCGGGTTCAAATCCCGTCTTTCGCTCAGAATGAGTGAAATAGGTTCCTGCTAATATTCTTTTAAGAATTTATGGCGGGTTCTCCCGACACTTCGGGATCGTCTTTCGCTCAATATACACCAATTTTGTTGTCGTGTAAACGATAAACAGGCTCGAGTGGTGGAATTGGTAGACACGCTGGACTTAAAATCCAGTGGACAGTAATGTCCGTATGGGTTCAAGTCCCATCTCGAGTACAAATGAGAAAAACCAGAACGAAAGTTCTGGTTTTTTTTGTTTTATTACTAAATTATTTTAACTACAAATTTGCATCCAGCCAATTCATTCTAGTTGTAAGCCATTCTTTTAAATGATCTACTTCCTCTTTATAAGTGTCAAACCAAACAGGGTTTGGCCAAATATAAATCCCTAATGTATGCCATACTTGATCGTTTTCGTATTGCGACTTGTCTAAATATGCCGCAGTTTTATCAATAGTTTCTATGATATGAGCTTCATTTTGGCGATAATAGGCAAAACGTTCTTTTACTTTACTTGAGAAAGCTGGGTCTTGAAACATTCTTTTTAACCAAGGGTTAAGTTTTATCCAGAAGCCTGTTGGGTGTTCAGACACATCATAATCTACATTGCCAAAGCCCAAATCAAAATCCCATAAAGGTCCCATTTTTAATTTTTCACCAGGAATGATGTTCATGTAAATACTAGAAAAAGACCGTGCATCTTGATTTTTAACGATTTCATTTATCAAATACCAGTCAATAAAACTATTTACATCAATAAATTTTGCATATCCTGAGTTTGGGTCTTTGAAATTACTACCATATAATGCGGTTTCAAAATCGGCTATATAGGTTTTAATATAATTATAGGTAGCATCATCTTTTTCAAGTTTTGGTTCTTTTATATTGATCAAGAATTTTGAAGAATAAAAATAAACATCATCATCGTCTAATCTGTGTAATTGGTCAATTTCCATTAAATAGCCATTATCACCTATATTTACTCTATTTTTTGATTCTTCTACTTTTTGTGTAATGTGGTAAGTGCCATCATATTTTCCGTTTACTATTACTTCAGCATAGGTACTTGAAGGTGTCCAGTCTAAATTACTTAGATATCCAAATTCAAAACCTATTCTATTTCGTAGTAAGGTTTTGTCAGTATATTCAGCTAAGAAAATCCATTTTTTATCTTTAGGCATGCCTAAGACTTTAGCTTTATCACTAAGCTTCATTTGATAGGGTCTTTTAGCATTTTTTCCTTGCCACCAAGTAGAATTTCCTCTCCCTCTAATTTTCATTTCTACATTTAATTCTTCAAAACCTCTACCAATAATTTCTACACTTCCTGTTCTATATTCATCTTTTGTATCAATTTCTATCCCATTGTCTGTGGTGATAAAAACCAGAGGTAAGCCTGTAAATCTAGTAATATCTGCTTCGTAAGCAGTGCTTGTTCCGTTTTCTGAAACAATGCTATAGGTTAAAATTTCTAGATAGTTATTGGTGGAAGTTCCGCTTATTTGTTGAACATCTCCTATTTTAATAGCATCACCAGTATAATCAAAAGTTGCTATTAATCCGTCTAAGGATACACTCAAAGGTACATTTCCTGTAATTGTATTATCAGTAATTTCTAATTGGATATCATTTGATAAACTTGGATTGTTTTCCTGTAAAAACGAGATAGTTTTCAGGCTTGCTTTTGACGAGATATTACCTTCATCTTTATTACAGGCTGTTAATCCTATAAATAATAAATAACAATAAAGAATGATTTTAGTTTTCATGGGCTTGAAAATTTAACTGTGGTTTAAATCAAAGGACTCCTTACTTATGAAAGATGTGTAATGCCTGATTTTTTAATACTTATATTCTATAAACTCAAAATCGTTAAAATGATTGTGTATAAAGAGGGTAATTTTAAAAACAATGATCTAAATCTTGCCAAAAATTGACATAAGATTTTGTGACTACATCAGCATCTTCAATAGTTAGAGGTGTTTTTAAGGCTAATGGAGCAAAAGCCATAGCCATTCTGTGGTCATTGTAAGTTTTGACTGTACAGTTGTTATGCAGAATTGTTGATGGTTTTAAATGTAGGCTTTTATCTGTAATCTCAATTTGAGCTCCGAATTTTTGTAGTTCGTTTTGTAAAGCAATCAATCGATCAGTTTCTTTAATTTTTAAGGTATGTAAACCTGTTAAATCACAAGAAATACCTAATCCGAAACAAGTAACCACAATAGTTTGTGCAATATCTGGAGCGTTGATTAGGTTTAAGGTTTTGAGATCTGGTTTTTTGTCAGTTTTAGTGAGTGTTATGGAGTTGGTATTGAACTTGGTTTCTACTCCGAAATTTTGGTAAATTTCAGCCAAGCAGCTGTCACCTTGTAAGCTTTTTTCATGAAAGGATGATAATGTGATAGAAGTGCCTACATTGCTTAAAGCAACTAAGCTATAAAAATAGGAGGCAGAACTCCAGTCAGATTCTACAGTGATGGTTTTGTCTATAATTGAAGGTTGAGGCGAGATGATAATTGTATTTCCTTTCCAAGAAGTGGTAATTCCTATTTGATGTAATAAATCTAAGGTCATTTCTAAATAAGGTCTTGAGGTAATTTCTTCAAGTAATTCGATTTCTAATCCGTTTTCAGAATTTACAGCAATTAACACCAAGGCAGAAATGTATTGACTGCTTACATTACCATTAATAGATACTTTGTTTTTGGTGATTTTTTTTCCTTTTATTTTGAGAGGAGGATAACCTTCTTTATCAGTATATTCAATTTCAGTACCAAGTATCCGTAAAGCATCAACTAAAATTTTGATAGGTCTGTTTTGCATACGTTCAGAGCCTGTTAGTATAGTTTCTCTACCTTCTTTCACTGCAAAATAAGCTGTTAAAAAACGCATTGCTGTACCAGCATGACCAATGTCAACTATTTTTTTATCAGATTCTAAGGCATGGGTTAAATGAACAGAATCATCAGAGTCAGACACGTTTTCTAATTTTAAACTCGGATAAAGTTGCTGTAATATTAACAATCTATTCGATTCGCTTTTTGAACCTGAAATTTTAATGCTAGTATTAATTGTCTGTTTGTTAGTGTAATCTAAAAATAAATCCATTTTATAAGCCTCAGGTTTTTCGGTTGATCAGCGACAAAGATAGTACGTAAAAAAATGTAAGCAAATTTTATAAGAAGGATTATCTGAAAAACACTAAAACAAAACGAGTTAGACTAATAATTTAAAGAAATTTTTATTAATTTTGCCACCGCAAAAGTCAGAAACTTTATTTTTAACTAAAGAAAAGAAATTGAAATGAATATTACTAAAGAAAATATTGATGCTTTAAATGCTGTTGTGAAAATTGATATCGTTCAAGAAGATTATCAAAGCAAGGTAGCTGAAATTTTAAAAGACTATCGTAAAAAAGCAAACATACCAGGGTTTAGAAAAGGACATGTGCCAATGGGCTTGGTAAAAAAGCAATATGAAAAGCCAGTATTGATTGATGAGGTTAATAAACTATTGCAAGAATCTTTAAGTAAATTTTTAGTTGAAGAAAAGTTAGATATTTTAGGAAATCCGATTCCGAAAGCTCAAGAAGATTTTTCTTGGGATGCTGATAAATTTTCTTTTGAATTTGAAGTTGGTTTGGTGCCAGAATTTGAAGTAAATCTACAACCTAAAAAGGCAATCTTACATTATAAGATTGAGGCTGACAAGAAAATGATTAACGATCAGATTGTAAATATTCAAGAGCGTTACGGAAAGATTATCAGTCAAACTAAAGTAGTTGAAAATTCTAATGTCACAGGAACTTTTGTAAATGAAGAGAAAGAAATTGAAAAGAAATCTACATTTAAATTAGATAAAATTAAAGGTAAGGCGAATGTAAAATCATTTGTTGGAACTAAGGTTGGTGATGTAATTACTTTGAAAACAAAAGGATTATTTATAGATGATCATTTATTACAAAATCATTTAGGCGTGTCGCATGATGATGCACATGGTTTGAATGTTAAAGTAAAATTTACTGTTGAAGAAATTTCTGAAACAGAACTAGCTGAAATAAACCAAGAGTTGTACGACAAATTATTTGGTAAGGATGCAGTAACTGATGATAAAGGGTTTAAAAAGCGTTTAAAAGAAGATGCAGAAAATCAATTTGTACAACAATCAGATCAGCAATTATTGAATGCTGTAACTGAAAGTTTAATTGAAAACACCAAATTTAATTTACCAGCAGAGTTTTTACAAAAGTGGATAGCTACTGCAGGTGAAAAAGAATTGACTAAAGAAGAGGCTGCTGAAGAATATAACAAATCTGAAAAAGGATTGCGTTATCAATTGATTGAAGGTAAGATTTCTAAAGATAATAATTTACAAGTAACCTTTGATGAGTTGAAAGAATTTTCAAAAGGTTTTATTAAAAGTCAAATGGCTCAATATGGCAATACAAACCCGGAAGAGAAAGAATTGGATGAAATTGCAGATAGAGTTTTAAGTAACCAAGAAGAAGCTAAGCGATTGTCAGAACAATTAATGAGTCAAAAATTACTTAATTTCTTTAAAGAGAATGTAAAGTTAAAAGTCAAAGAAGTTTCTTTTGACGACTTTGTAAAAGAAGTTTATAAGTAATTTAGAGAAGCCAGAATCACAAACCGTTACAAATTTCTGTAGCGGTTTTTTTTATGGTTGATGTTTTGTTAATATTGAAAAAATTCAATCCGATATTAATTGGTAATTTGTTAGTATATTTACCGTCTTATAATAAATAAAACACAAACAATGAATTACGGAGAAGAGTTTAAAAAATATGCCATAAAAGATCAAGGAATTAACAGTATGTACTATGATAAAATGGTAAGTGCTATGTATCCTACGGGTTTGACCCCAAATATTATTGAAGAACGTAAAATGAATGTTGCCATTTTTGATGTGTTTTCACGTTTAATGATGGATCGCATTATCTTTTTAGGAACAGGTATTGATGATTATGTTGCCAATATCATTCAAGCTCAGTTGTTGTTTTTAGAAAGTGTAGATGCTTCAAAAGATATTTCTATTTATATCAACTCTCCAGGTGGAGGTGTGTATGCAGGTTTAGGTATTTATGATACTATGCAGTTTATAAAACCTGATGTAGCAACTATTTGTACAGGTATGGCAGCATCTATGGGTGCTGTGCTAATGTGTGCAGGTGCCAAAGGAAAACGTTCTGCATTACCACACTCTCGTATCATGATTCACCAACCTTTAGGAGGTGCACAAGGGCAGGCTTCTGATATTGAAATTACAACTAGAGAGATTTTAAAATTAAAAGATGAGTTGTATCAAATTATATCAAAACACTCTGGCCAAACCATGGAAAAAGTGCATCATGATTCTGATAGAGATTATTGGATGAAAGCTGATGAAGCTAAGAAATATGGAATGATTGATGAAGTTTTGATTAGAAATTCATAATAAAAAACAAGATTTACTGTTTTAGTATTCAACCCTTACAGAAAAGAGTATGGCAAAGAAAGAAGAATTAGAATGTTCGTTTTGTAAACGTAAAAAATCAGAAACCAATTTGTTGATTGCTGGTTTAGACGCTCATATTTGTGATAGATGTATTGAGCAAGCTCACGGATTGGTGATAGAAGAAGTTCCTGATACTGACGGAACAGGTTTGTCTGGAGAGTTGGTTTTAAAAAAACCTCAAGAAATTAAAGTTTTTTTAGATCAATATATTATTGGTCAAGAACAATCTAAAAGAGTACTATCGGTAGCAGTTTATAATCATTATAAGCGTCTGTTACAGACAGACTCAAAAAAAGATGATGTAGAAATAGAGAAAAGTAATATCATGTTGGTCGGTGAAACGGGTACTGGTAAAACCTTATTGGCAAGAACCATTGCTAAAATGTTAAATGTTCCTTTTTGTATCGTAGATGCTACCGTGTTGACAGAAGCTGGATATGTAGGTGAAGATGTTGAAACTATTTTAACACGTTTGCTACAAGCAGCCGATTATAATGTGCAAAAAGCTGAAAAAGGGATTGTTTTTATTGATGAAGTTGATAAAATAGCTAGAAAAGGAGATAATCCTTCAATCACAAGAGATGTCTCTGGTGAGGGTGTGCAACAAGCTTTATTGAAATTATTAGAAGGTACAGTCGTGAATGTACCGCCTAAAGGAGGTAGAAAACATCCAGATCAAAAATTTGTTGAAGTAGATACACGTGATATTTTATTTATTGCAGGTGGTGCTTTTGATGGTGTAGATAAAATAATTAGCAAGCGTTTAAATATGCAGGCTGTGGGTTATAGTGCTTCTAAAAATGAAGAAAGAGTAGATGAAAAGAACTTGTTGCAGTATGTTATACCGAGTGATTTAAAAAGTTTCGGGTTGATTCCTGAAATTATTGGGCGTTTGCCAGTGTTGACTTATATGAATCCGTTAGATGCAGGTACCTTACGTGCCATTTTAACAGAACCTAAAAATGCCATTGTTAAGCAGTATGAAAAACTCTTTGAAATGGATGATATTGAGCTTTCAATAGATGAAAGTGCGTTAGGATATATCGTTGAAAAAGCGGTGGAGTATAAATTAGGAGCTCGTGGCTTAAGATCTTTATGTGAAGCAATCTTAACGGATGCCATGTTTGAAATGCCAGGTGGTGATGAGAAGAAACTAAGAGTCACTAGAAAGTATGCTGAAGGTAAAATGGAAAAATCAACCTTAAGAAAATTGAAGGCTGTGTCTTAAGTCTAGTTGTATTACAACTACAATTCTCTAATAATTCATAAAATAAATGTCGCTAATTTTCAGCGACATTTTTGTCAGTAATCAAAAATGATAAACAGAATCACCATAGATAAAGTTTTTGAAACCGCTCGTGTAGAAGAAGTGATTGGTGATTTTGTACAGCTAAAAAAAGCAGGCAGTAATTTTAAAGGATTAAGTCCGTTTGTCAATGAAAAATCACCATCCTTCATGGTGTCTCCTGTAAAACAGATTTGGAAAGATTTTAGTTCAGGTAAAGGCGGTAATGCGATTTCTTTCTTGATGGAACATGAGCATTATACCTACCCAGAAGCTATCCGCTATTTAGCGAAAAAATACAATATTGAAATTGAAGAAACTGAGCAGTCTGACGAGCAGAAAATACAGGCAAGCGAACGTGAAAGTATGTATTTGGTTTCAGAATATGCACGTAATTATTTTCACGATATCTTACTAAACAGTCAAAAAGGTAAAGCCATAGGTCTTAGTTATTTTAAAGAACGTGGTTTTACTGATGAAACCATCAAAAAATTTGAATTAGGCTATGCTTTAGATCAATGGAGTGCATTTACTGATGCTGCCTTAAAAAACAAATACCAACTAGAATTTCTTGAAAAAACAGGATTGACTATTGTTAAAGAAGCTAGAGCTGATGAAAAAGGGAAACAATTTGACAGATTTAAAGGTCGAGTGCTGTTTCCTATTCATAGTATGTCGGGTAGAGTGCTTGGTTTTGGCGGGCGGATTTTAACTTCCGATAAAAAAGCAGCAAAGTATTTAAATTCTCCAGAAAGTGAGATTTACCATAAAAGTAAAGTACTTTACGGAATTTATCATGCCAAGCAAAGTATAGCAAAAAAGGACAACTGCTATTTAGTAGAAGGATATACAGATGTAATTTCATTTTCTCAAACAGGTATTGAAAATGTTGTTGCCTCTTCTGGTACAGCTTTAACTTCAGATCAAATTAGATTGGTAAACCGTTTGACTCCTAATATTACCGTTTTATTTGATGGTGATGCAGCAGGACTCAGAGCATCCATTCGTGGTATTGATTTGATTCTAGAGCAAGGCATGAATGTGAAAGTGGTTGCTTTTCCTGAAGGAGAAGATCCTGATAGCTTTGCAAAAAAGAATTCTCTAGAAAGTTTACAGGCCTATTTAGATGATAATGCACAAGATTTTATAAGATTTAAAGTCTCTGTTTTGATGGATGAGGTAGATAATGATCCCGTAAAAAAAGCAGGATTGATTCGAGATATTGTCGCTACCATTTCAAAAATCCCTAATCAGATTCAACGTGAGGTTTATGTGCAAGAATGTGCTAAAATCATGGATATTTCTGAACGTGTTTTGTTCAGTGAATTGGCACAGTTGTTTAAAAAGGAAGAGCGTGAAGAGGCTAGAAGACCAAAAGAGCAACAGTATCAAGAATCTTTTATCGTAGTTAAAAATGAAGGGGTTGCTTTTAAAAAAGTAGATCAATTAAATAATTTAGAGCGGCAATTGATAGAAATACTATTGCTTTACGGAAATAAAGAAATCGATTTTGTTGATTATGTTGAGGTTGAAGATGAAGATGGGAAAGTAAAAATGGAAAAAGAAGAATATCAAAACACCATCGCCAATGAAATTTATTTGCATTTGCAAGATGATGAAATTGAATTTAGCAATGCTATTTTTAAAAAAATATACTTTGATGTTATCCATCAATTGAATCAAGAAGAAAAGATAAACCCTGATGTTTTTATCAATCATGAAGATACTGAAATAGGTAAAGTGGTTACTGACATTTTAATGGATGATGAAAGACATGTGCTAAGTGATTGGGAGCGTAAAGAGATCTATGTACGCACCAAAGAAAAGAGTCTGTCGAAACTAGTAATGGATGCCATTTTAAACTTGCGTAGAATCTTAATTGAGTTGAAAATAAATGAATTGATGGAACAAGAGATTGTTGATGAAGAACGACAATCTATGTTAGAAATGGTTGTTAATTATACGTCGCTTAGAAAGTTGCTATTTGAGAAGTTGAATAGGGTAATGTAGGTCACTAATTATTTCATTTCATCAACCCATCAGGTATCTCACAAACAGGAATCTCCACCATTTTATGTTTATTGGCTTTGTGACGTTGGGTGTAAATTTCAAAAACTGTTTTAGTTCTGCCTTCAAAATCGTCAACAGTCTTTCCTTCGTCAGTCATTAACATTGCCCATTCTAATTCGTCATAACTAGCACCAATTTGGTCTTCGTCCGTTCTTGAATCTCCAAAGAGTCCGTCAGTTGGTTTTGCTTTTAAAATAGCTTCGGGTACATTTAAGTAAGCTCCAATTTTATAAACTTCAGATTTCATTAAGTCCGCTATTGGGCTTAAGTCAACACCGCCATCACCATATTTGGTAAAAAAACCAACGCCAAAATCTTCTACCTTATTTCCTGTACCACAAACCAAATACCCATGAATTCCTGCAAAATAATAGAGCGTACTCATACGTAGTCTAGCTCTGGTATTGGCTAAAGACAAATCTACATTGTCAGTTGTAGCATTCGTTGGTAAAATAGTTTTAAACTCTTCAAATACGGTGGTTAAATTTACGTGAGCATCTTGTGTTTTAGGGTAGCGTTGTTTTAATTGTTCAATATGCTCTTGTGCTCTTGTTATCTGATTGGGTGCTTGATGGATAGGCATTTCAAGACATAACACAGGAAAGCCTGTTTCTGCACAAAGTGTAGAAGTAACAGCAGAATCTATTCCGCCAGAAACTCCAATTACAAATCCGTTTACACCAGCATTGATAGCGTAGTCTTTTAGCCAGTTTACAATATGTTTTGTTATGTTTTCAGTTTGCATTGTAAAAGAATTTAGTAGTTTTGCGGTTAAGTATAAATTTCAACGAAAATACAAAATTTACACGAATGTTTAAAATCATCACTTTTTTATTAGCACTTGTTTTTTTAATAAGTTGCGGTACAGAAAATAAACTCGATGTTGATGTCTCAGCTATTAAAATTGACACAGAAATTAAGCGTTTTGACCAAGAATTCTATACACTTACACCTGAAAAATTACCAGCGTTAAAAGATAGGTACCCATATTTGTTTCCTGCACAGAATCATGATAGTATTTGGTTGCATAAAGTTCAAGATAAAGATGAACTAGAGTTGTTTGCTGAAACTCAGAAAATTTTCAAAAATTTTGATGATGAAGAAGAGCAATTGGTCGAATTATTTCAACATGTAAAACATTATTATCCTAAATTTATAGCACCTAAAATAATTACAATTCTATCTAATGTAGATTATGAGAGTAAAGTGGTTTATGCAGATAGTTTGTTGTTTGTTTCTTTAGATGTTTATTTAGGGAGTGATAGTAAAATTTATGAGGATTTTCCGAAGTATGTCAAACAGAATTTCACAAAAAATCATTTAATAGTTGATGTTGCTAAAGAAATTTCTAAGGTGCAAGTGCCATTTTCAACAGATAGATCTTTTATATCAAGAATTGTTCAAGAAGGTAAAAAACTATATGTGTTAGATGCTTATTTGCCAAAGGTTAATGATGCCGAAAAAATAGGATATACCCAAGAAGAATTAGAATGGGCAGCGTTTAATGATGAAGAGGTTTGGAAATTTTTCATTCAAAATAAATTCTTATTTAGTACTGAACAAGATTTGTCAAGACGATTTATTGAACAAGCACCTTTTTCTAAATTCTATCAAGCCAATGACAATGAAACTCCAGGGTGTATTGGCGTTTGGTTTGGCTGGCAGATTGTAAGAGCCTATATGCAGAATACGGACACTTCATTGCAAGAGTTGTTGAATATTGATAACGAAGAGGTCTTTAAAAAATCTAAATACAAACCGACAAAGTAGTCTTCAGTAGACAGTTTCAGTCTTCAGTCACAAGTAGTTGAATTAATAAAATATAGCATAGAATATGTCAAAACACACTTCAGAAATAAAATTTACAGTTGAACTGGATGAAAATAAAATTCCAGAAAAATTAACTTGGAATGCTGAAGATGGCGGTATTTCAAATGAAAAAACCAAAGCGATATTAATTTCTGTTTGGGACGACAAAAAAAAGGAAACGCTTAAAATGGATTTATGGACAAAAGACATGCCCTTAGATGAGATGAAACACTTTTTTCATCAGACTTTATTGTCAATGTCAGATACTTTTTTGCGTGCTACAAACGATGAGAAAATGACAGCAACCATGCGTGATTTTTGCGAGTATTTTGCTGAAAAATTAGACCTGTTAAAAAAGTAGTATGGCTATTTTAATCTATTAATGATTTGTTATTAAAAGTTTAATAGGAGAAAGTTCCCCTCTTGAGAGGGGTTAGGGGTGTGTATATTTAGTACTAGTAATCTGCCTAATAACTTCTTGATAATCAGCTTCACTTTTTTCAAAATCTAATTCTGACACATCAATAACTAAAGTATTTAAACCTTGTTGTGTTTTGATGAAGTTAGAATAGCCTTGATGGATTTTCTCTAAATATTCAGGTGCAATATCTTGTTCATACTCTCGCCCTCTTTTTTTAATATTTTCAAGTAATTTTTCAGTATTTTGATATAAATAGATGTACAAATCAGGTTTGGTAATTTCTTTATACATCAAATCGAACATACGTTTGTACAAAGCATATTCCTCTTTTGCTAGAGATACTTGAGCAAAAATAAGCGATTTGAAAATATAGTAATCAGAAACAATAAAATTTTTAAATAAGTCAAATTGAGCCAAATCATCTGAAAGTTGCTGGTATCTATCCGCCAAGAAACTCATTTCTAACGGAAAAGCATAACGTTCCATATCAGCATAATATTTTGGTAAAAACGGATTGTCAGCAAAGCGTTCCAATACCAATTTCGCATTATAATCACTGCCAATCATTTTTGCCAACGTAGTTTTTCCTGCACCAATATTTCCTTCAATGGCAATATAATTGTATTTTTCTGTTAGTGGAATAGGTCTTTTTAAAACTAAAGTTGTTGTTATAATTTCAGAATTATCCGTACAGTTTTGTAAACACATTAATACGGTCTCTTTAACTATCGGATGAATGGCAGTTGGAGCAATTTCAGCCAAAGGAACCAATACAAATTTGCGTTCAAGCATCCGTAAGTGTGGTACGTTTAAATTTTGATAAGAAATAACTTCATCATCAAAAAGCAATACATCAATATCAATAGTTCTAGCTTGGTAATTTTCAGATTCACTTCTGCTTCTGCCAAGCGTATTCTCAATTTTCAATACTTTGTCTAGTAATTTTTCAGGATTTAAACGAGTAGATACTTCAATACAAATATTAAAAAAATCATCACTCTCAAATCCCCAAGACTTAGTTTTGTACACAGAAGATACTTTGGTAACATCGCCAATTATTGTAGCAATTAAAAAAAGAGCTTGCTGTAAATTTTCAAGCTTATTTTCTAAGTTACTTCCTAGTGATAAATATGTAGTATGCTTAATTTTCATTATTGTTTTGCAAAGAAAATAAAAAGAGTAGATAAAAGATTATATTTGTGGTTCGATTTATAAACAATTGGTAGTTAATGTAACTTATCTGTGATTATAGAGACTTATTAAGAAAGGTAAATTAAAAACAAATAGAAAATGAAATTTTTAAGAGAATTATTAGCGGCAATATTGGGTGTTTTTATTGCTATGGGAATTATGTTTTTAATTTTTATGGTGTTTGTATCAATGTCTACAGCATCTTTAGAAGAGGGGAAAGCTACCACTGTAAAAAGTAATTCAGTGTTAGAATTGAACTTAGAGAATAGAGTTAAGGACTATGCTCCTAAGAATACAGATCCTTTAACTGAAATTTTTGTGGGTAGTGATGGTGCTTTAGGCTTACAAAAAATACTAAACGCCATTGAAAATGCTAAGACTGATGATAATATTAAAGGAATTAGTATAAGGTCATTATATATAAATGCTGGTATGGCACAAACGCAGGCGATACGAAATAAGTTATTAGATTTTAAGGAATCAGGTAAATTTATTTATGCGTATGCAGATTTTTATTTACAAAAATCTTATTATTTGAGTTCTGTTGCTGATTCCATTTTTATCAACCCTGTTGGTGGTGCAGATTTTAGAGGTTTGTCAAGTGAAATTCTCTATTATAAAGATTTAGAAGATAAAACAGGAGTAAAGATGGAAGTTATCCGTCATGGAAAATATAAAAGTGCCGTTGAGCCTTATTTGACAAATAAAATGAGTGATGCCAATAGAGAACAAATATCTTCTTTGTTAAATTCTATTTGGGATGAGTTAGTTGTTGATATTGCAGAAAGTAGAAGTAAGACTCCAGAAGAATTGAATGTTATTGCTGATAGTTTATTGGTCAGAAACCCAAGACTGGCAATTGAAAACAAGATGATTGACGGCGAATTATTTCATGATGAGTACATAAATAAACTAAAAGAATTGGTGGGTATTGAACTTGATGACGAGTTAAATAGTATATCAATTGGAGATTATATAGCTTTAGGTAAAGGTAGAATTAAATCTTCTGCTAAGGATAAAATTGCAATTATTTACGCTCAGGGCGATATTATTTATGGAGAAGGAACTGAAGATCATATTGGTCCAGATAAAATAATTGAAGCTTTAGAAAAAGCAAGAAAAAACGATAAAATTAAAGCCATCGTATTGCGAGTGAATTCACCAGGTGGTAGTGCTTTAGCATCCGATTTGATTTGGAGAGAATTAGAGTTGACCAAAGTAGAAAAACCATTAGTGGTGTCAATGGGTAATTATGCTGCTTCTGGCGGATATTATATTGCTTGTAATGCAAATAAGATTATAGCAGAACCAACAACGATTACAGGTTCTATAGGTGTATTTGGGATAGTTCCTAATTTTAGCGGATTGGCAAAAGAATGGGGTGTGAATGCAGAGCAAGTAAATACCAATAAAAAATCTTCTAGTTATAGTCCTTACTCACCTATGACTGATAATTTTAGAGCTCAGGCTACAGAAGGTGTAGAAGATATTTATAAAACTTTTGTAAGCAGAGTTGCTGAAGGTAGAAATATGACAGAATCTAGAGTAGATAGTTTGGCACAAGGTAGAGTGTGGACAGGTGTTGAGGCTTTAGAAAATGGGTTGGTTGATAGTTTGGGTAGTTTAGAAGATGCTGTTGTTATTGCGGCTGAATTGGCAAATATAACGGACTATAAAACTAGTGACTATCCTACTTATAAAAAGGATTTCAAAGATGCTTTTAAAACACCTTCTTTACTGAAATTAAGTAAGGAGAAACTGTTGAAAGAAGAGTTAGGGATTGAAAATTATGAGATTTATAAAAATATAAAAGAGTTCTCCAAATTAAAAGGAGTACAGGCTAGAATGCCATTCGAAATAAATATAAAGTAAGGAGAAAGAAGCTAGAAGCACGAAGGCTGAAGTTATAATAAGTTTTTATTTTTTTTCAAAAGTCACAAAACTATAGTCGTATTGGTGCTTTTCGTCAGCTACAAAATTTTCACGACTTGTTTCTTTCCAAACTGTTAAATCAATTTCAGGGAAAAAGACATCAGCATCTAGTTCTGCATCGACTAAAGTTAAGTCTAATACATTGGCAATTTTAATAGCTTGACTGTAGATGTTTCCACCACCTAAAATATAAGGGTTTGAATCTGTAGTTATGTTTAAAGCGGCCTCTAAAGAATTTACGACTATGCAACCTTCTGCTTTATAATTGGTATTTCTAGTAATGATAATATTGGTACGATTAGGTAATGGTTTACCAAGCGATTCAAAAGTTTTTCTACCCATAATTACATCATGACCAGAGGTTACCTTTTTAAAACGTTTTAAATCGTTAGGTAAATGCCAAATTAGGTCGTTGTTTTTGCCTAATTCTCTGTTCTTGCCAATGGCAGCAATTATTGTTATCAAAGGTTTTAAGTTTTTTTTTCTGTGTTACCAAGTTTGTCATTTGGAGTAATCACTCCTTTTTTTATCAAATCAGTTTCTAATTTTTCTATTTTCATTTCGTATGTATCCATTAGCTTTTCAGTTTCTATACGTTCCCAGTTTTTGCCGAAAAATTTATTGGTAATAAAAACATTTACAAAATGAAGTATCCATACAAAAAACCATAAAGCAATAGCGTATTTAAACCATTCACCATACTGCTCTCCAACATTAAAAAATAAGTTAAGCACAATAAAAAAGACAGAACCAATTAAAAACAGGATAAAGTGAAAGTATAACCTCTTTTTTTGCTTGACTCTTTTCCGAGCTTTTTCGTAGATTTTATGTTGTTCGCTAGTTTCCATTAGTGTCTATGCTCTTTTCGTTTACTTTTGTGTTTTCTACAAGGAATGTTATGGGTAATGTATATTTTACACCTACATTTTTACCTCTATGTTTTCCAGGAATCATTTTTGGTAATAATTTCACAACTCTCATAGCTTCCATTTCTAATCTTTTATGTGGACCTCTTGCTTTTAAATCAACAACATTTCCGTTTTTATCAATTTTAAAGATAACATACACTCTTTTTTTTCCTGGATCTAGTCCTAATTCATTTGCTAACCCTGTGTTAAAATTTATAGCAACGTGTTTTTTAATTTGATTTTGAAGACACATCTTTCGGAGATTTTTATCTAGTTTTTCACAGCCAGGAAAAATGGGAGCATCTTCAATGATCGCAAACGGTACGTCCTCTGGTTCTTCATCTTCAATATCTACAGCCTCTGAAATACTATTTTCTTCAATAATTTCATTAGTACCCTCAACTAGAAGTGTTATGGGTAGTGTGTATTTAACACCAATAGGTCTGCCTCGTTGTTTTCCAGGAATCATTTTTGGTAGTAATTTAACAACTCTTATAGCTTCTTTTTCTAATCTTTCATGTGGCCCTCTTGCTCTTACGGTTACTATATCTCCATTTTTATCTATTTTAAACATAACGATGACTCTTTTTTTACCAGAATCTAAACCTAATGCATTCGCTAATTCAGTATTGAATTTTTTCATAATATGAAGTTGAATAGATTTCTGAAAGCATTTCCTCTTTTCAACTTTACTTCCTATACAGCCAGGGTAAATTGGGACATTTTCAATAATTGAAAAAGGAACATCTTCAGATACCTTTACGTCTTCATCTATTTCTATAGTTTCTTCTTCTTGAGCAAAGAATACTAAAGAGCTAAGTGTAAATAGTAATAGTAGGGTAATTTTTTTCATAGGTTTAATCTTTTTACAAATATAGTTCTATTCTATTGTAATAATAACAGGATAGGTGTATTTTACAGCAACAATTTTGCCGTTATTTTTACCTGGTTTCATTTTTGGTAATAATTTGGCAACTCTTACACCTTCTTTTTCTAATTTATAATGGAAACCAATAGCACCACTATTTGAAACTACTCCTTTTTTATTAATCGTAAAAATGACATAAGTAGCATAGCTACTGGGCTCTAATTTTAAAATTTTGGCAATTTTAGTATTGAAATTTCTAGTAAAGAGGCTTTTAATTTTGTCTTCAAAGCATTTTTTATGCAATGCTTTGTCTTTTTTTTCGCACCCAGGATAAATAGGGGCTTCCTCAACTTTCGATAGCTCAATAGCATTGTCTAGAGGGGTGAGCTCCTTTTTTTGAGCATAAAAAGACAGGGGGATTAAGATGATGAATAAAAAAACAAGAATTTTTTTCATATTTTAAATAAGTTTTTATGCTTTTTACACAGCCACGATGCCTCTAATATGAGGATGCGGATTGTAATCTTCTAAAGTAAAATCTTCAAATTTAAAGTCGGTTATTTCTTTAATTTTAGGATTCAATTTCATTTTTGGCAAAGGTCTTAACTCTCTTGATAATTGTAATTCGAATTGTTCTTGATGGTTATTATAAATATGAGCATCACCAAAGGTATGGATAAATTCACCAGCCTCATAACCACATACTTGAGCAATCATCATCGTAAATAAAGCATAAGAAGCAATATTAAAAGGTACGCCTAAAAAGATATCAGCACTTCTTTGATACAATTGGCATGATAATTTGCCATCTGAAACGTAGAATTGAAAAAAAGCATGACAAGGAGGTAATGCCGCCTTACCATTGGCAACATTTTCACTAAATGAAATTGAAGTATCTGGCAAGACCGAAGGGTTCCATGCAGAAACTAACATTCTTCTACTATTCGGATTGGTTTTTAGGGTTTCGATAACATCAGTCAATTGATCTATTTCATCGCTATTCCAATTACGCCATTGATGTCCGTAAACAGGACCTAAATCGCCATTTTCATCAGCCCAATCATTCCAAATACGCACACCATTATCTTGTAAATATTTGATGTTGGTGTTTCCTTTTATAAACCAAAGGAGTTCGTAGATAATCGATTTTAAATGTAGCTTTTTTGTGGTCGCCATCGGGAAACCTTTGCTCAAATCAAATCGCATTTGATAACCAAATACACTTTTTGTGCCTGTACCTGTTCTGTCTCCTTTATCATTTCCGTTTTCTAAAACGTGCTTTACTAAGTCTAAATATTGTTTCATAGCTCCCATCTTCCATCTTCCCGCCCCGAAGTGTCGGGAGGAAGGGATTTATTTATGTGTTAAAAAAATAATGCTGAATGTTTCCGAAACGTCGAGACAGCATACTGTACGTCAAAAATATAAAAAGCTTCTCATTTTTATAATGAGAAGCTTTTTATTTATCAATAGGTTATTAACGAAACTATTTAATTGATGATAAACCTACCTTCTGTAAAGGTTTTTCCATGTTGTAAAACTTGAAAGAAATAAATGCCATTTTCTAAATTGCCACGTTGTAATTTGTAGGTGCTTTTAGAAATATCAGAAACAATTTTGATTATTTGGCCGTAGCTATTGTAAAATTTCAGTGTGTAATTACCCGTCTTATTATTTGAAATTTTAATTACAGCTTCATTTTTAAATGGGTTTGGATAAACAACTGCCATTTTTTGAGGAACACTAAAAGTATCAGTCCCTAAAGTGCCATTATACTCAAAAGCACCAATGTCCCACTTATCTTTTATCGGTCTTTTGTTGCCTATAAAATCAGTTTCTGGTGCGTTGGTAGCTGCTCCTTTGTCAATGGCAGCAGATGATTTTTGTAAGCTAAAATCGGCTATATTAGCATTGACAAACATTGGGTCTCCATCAATATTTGTGTTTGACAAATTATCTGTTTGAGTTCCGAAAACAAGATTGTTATCTATTTTTACTTTTGCTAAATCAACAGGACCTTCAACCAGTATCTGTTCTAGATTTTTACTGCAAATATTATTTCTTATAATTAATCCGTCAGGCTTTTTATTTTCTATAATTATTCCTCCACCCCAATTTTCTCCAGCCCACTGGTTGTTATAAAAAGTATTATTTATGATTTTTATGTTTTTCATAGGATGAGAGCTGGTAATTGCCATGTCCCAATTTGAAATCATAATTCCGAAAGTCATATTATGATACGCTATATTATTATAGATATTTATATTTTCTAATAAACCTCCTGCTTCAGCAGATAAAGCAAATCCGCCGTCATAACAATCACGAACGGTATTTTGATAAATATCAATATTATAGGTGTGCTCTTCATAAGAATCTACATAAATACCTAAACGTTTTGGTAAGTCATGTACATAATTATGATGTACTTTTCCATCATGAGCCCCTTGTTTTATATCGATACCTTCTCCTCCTTTTATCCCAGAACCACCATCAAAAACTTCATTATTCATCACTTCAAAATTATAGGATCCATCTGTAATGCTGATACATTCTTGCTCTCCGCCATTACATGCTTTTCTAATTTTATTATTGTCTATAACAAGATGATTACTACTCAAAGCAATAATTCCTGAAGAAAAGGTGTTGAAAGTGGCACATTCTTTTATTTCGATATGATGAGAATTTTCTATCATAAAACCAGCTTGGTCGTATGATAAATTATAGGTGGTTCCAATATTTTCTACAGCGATACCAATAACTTTAATGTAGTTTTTACCATCAATAAGGAATAGTGCAGAATGACCATCATCAATAATTACGTTTGTTCCATCAATAATCACTTTTGCTCCAGATTTAGCTTTGTAAGTAATGTATTTACCTGCTACTCCAGATTTCCCTGGAATTACTTGCTCATTATAAGTTCCCTTTAATATAATAACAGTATCGCCAGCTTCAAGTATTTTTGCGGCTTTACCAATAGTTTTCCATGCCGTATTTTCAGAAGTTCCAGCATTAT